>JAUMAI010000307.1:5501-5823 GCA_032116775.1 Pirellula sp.
GCTGCTCGACGCATGCAGTGCTCAAATAATGTCCGGCAGATCGGTTTAGCGCTTCATAATTACGAATCCGCCTATCGACGATTCCCTTCAGGTTGGATTGCAAATACTCCCGTCGGAGAGCCTGGCTGGGGATGGGCTGTCGGCGTGATGCCGTTTATGGAGCAGACTAACATCTATCAGCAAATCGATTTAAGGTCTGAGATTATTGCACCTCAGAATCAGCCGATGTTGCAGGTGGTTGTTCCTACTTTTATCTGCCCCTCGGATCCTACTGGCGCAATCTTTCAAATCGCTGAGAATGAAGGTGATCATGATCATGATC
>JAUMAI010000308.1:0-4903 GCA_032116775.1 Pirellula sp.
CCGGCGAGCTGATCGGCCCGGGGGCCATCGAGCAGGGCATGCGCTTCGCCATCCGCGAAGGCGGTCGCACCATCGGTGCCGGCGTGGTCTCCAAGATCATCGCCTGAGCCTGAGGTAGCGCAAGGGGTAGGTCAGGTGACTCACCCCTTGCCTATCAAAGCTTTGCACCTTAAGGTCGTAGATTCTGACAACACAGCTCCATCAGCCACCCGAGGGTCCCCCCCTGGGGCCTACCGACGCCCGTTCTGACATGTCCACAGCCATCGCCCAGCAGAAGATCCGCATCCGTCTGAAGGCGTTCGACCGCCGCATGCTCGATCTGTCCTGCGAAAAAATCATTGAAACCGCGGATCACACCGCCGCGACGGCGATCGGTCCGATTCCCCTGCCTACCAAGCGCAAGATCTATTGCGTGCTGCGCTCGCCTCACGTGGACAAAGACTCCCGAGAGCACTTCGAAACCCGCACCCATCGCCGCATCATCGACATCTACAGCCCCTCGGCCAAGACAATCGATGCCCTCATGAAACTGGACCTACCCAGCGGGGTGGACATCGAAGTTAAACTATAACAAGATCACCACAAAGTAGAAAATAAATACCACGAAAACATCAGCAAACATCTGCCAAAATCGCGGATAGTTGCAGACAAATGCCTACGCAAAGCCGCTCTCCAATGAAAGCTATTCTGCACGTTGGCCCCCACAAAACAGGCACTACTTCGCTGCAACATTTTTTACTGGATAACGGCAAAAAGCTTGCAGAGCAAGGAGTATACATCCCAAATATAAGATCACTTGATGGCTCACCGAATCAATGGTGGCTGGTTTATGTTGCCGTAAAAAACAATGAGCGATTAGCAACATATCATAATGCCGTCAGAGGAAGTCATACCCCGGAGAAATGCGGCCAATTGCGAGAGAGGTACCAGGCCCTTCTCGAGCAAGCAATAAAATACTACTTTGAACTAGAAAAAAGCCGAAAGCAAATCGGACAGCTCGTCATCAGCACAGAAGAGACAGCGTTTCTGAGCCACGAAGAGATGAATAGCTTGTATGAATTTCTCCTAAAAACTTGCTCAGAAGTTAAAATTATCTATTATTATCGTTCGCCAATCGATCGTATCCGAAGCGATCTCCAGCAAGGAGCGAAAGGCGGGCATGTCCACGTTCCATCAATCTTAAAGGGGCTGCCCTGCCAAGACACCTCGAGGATCAAGAAATTTCTTCCCAGCGAAACCAACAAAGACAAGGTATCAATCAAGGTTAGGGCGTACAAGAGAAGCTCAAGCAACAAAGATTGGGATATTAGGCGTGACTTTTGCGAAGCCCTCGAAACGTGCACTGACAACCTCACATTTAAAGACAAAGATCCTGGTGCTAACACCAATATGTCCATGCAAATGTTTAGCATCCTTCAAGATCTTAACAAAAAGATGCCGACTGTTGTCAATGGCGCCAATTTCAATCGCCTCAAGCGCCATTTTCATGATGCGGTTGAGGCCTACAAGTGGACCGAAGAAGATAGGCCATTTCTTTTTTCACGTGACGACGTCGACAACTTGCTCAAATCAAAACAAGAGATGAAGGCATTTTTAGAGCTCGGACAAACCACCGAGGAAATTAAAATTGAACCAGAGTGCTTTCAAATATTTGAGCACCTTGAATCAACCAAAATCGCAAGTGAAATAAGCGGCAGCGCGCTGGAATACAAGCCAACCTTGTCTACAGGCTATGTCGCGAACCTGCTTTGCCATTTCTGGGCTTTCTTGATGCTAAAAAGCATTACCAACCATAGCGCGAAAGATGTTCAAAAAGTATCCCGCATTAAACCAGGCATAAAACCAGACTAAGCACACTTAATCGCATCAGAAAGCCATAGTCTTTGATTGAGTAATTCGCAACCAACTTGCAACGACTACATCCCCCCAGCGTCACCCCCAGACCACAAAGCGAAGACCAGATTCGCAGCTGTCACATGGGACTTCCGCACCGGTGATGTGTTGAAACTGCGATCAAAGCTTGCATCATGTAGCTCACTATGGTAAAGTATGTCCGGTTGGACTCGAGCTGAAGTGGCTCGGACCCCATTTCCCCGAACCCTAAATTCCTTTCAGCACCTCAATGGCCTTTCCATTTTTCGAGCCCTGGACCCCTGGAAGCCTTGATCTCAACATTGCAGAGATCTACCCCGGCTCAAACATTCCTTACGTTGGTGACGACACCGACAACGCCGCACTAGTTGGAACTTCGCTCTCCGTCTCCAGCGGATACTACATCTCGGGCAAGGGCGGAAACGATTCGATCGTGGTTGGCGACCCTTCGCAATCTACTGCCTTCGTATACATCGCCGAAGGTGGATACGTCACCTTCGGCGATGGAGACGACAGCTTCGAGATGTATTCAAGTAATACAAGCGCCAGTGGGTACTTCCTCTCAATGGTGAATGGCGGAGCTTTAAGCTTCGGCCTCGGCAACGACCTTCTTAGGATCAGCACCGAACTCGGCCAAGGGCTTTTCGTCTCCGATGCCTCTGTGAGCATGGGAGGCGGTAATGATCGAATCGCGATTAGTGCTCAACTTGGCATGTACCTAGATTATGGTGCAGCCGTTACCATGGAAGGCGGCAATGATGTTATCAATATTGCATCGAATGCTGATGACTATGGCATCTATATGTACTATGGAGCGGCAATCTCCATGGGTGCTGGCAGAGATCGCATCTCTACCTCCGGTGACTATGGCTTGTCCATGGAAAATGGTACAACTATCACTTTTGGAAGCGGAAAAGATATTCTCAGCGCAACCGGTGATTATGGCGCTTATTTGCAAAGCGGTTCGGTAATTAATCTGGGCTCGGGTTCAGACCGCTTTGATGCGAGCGGTGATGCCAGCTCAGGTCTTTACATCTACTATGGTTCCGAAGTGAACATGGGTAGTGGAAATGATTTCCTCAATACACAGTCAGCGGATAGCTATGGAATTTACAATTCCTACGCTGCACTGATAATGGGCTCTGGCGATGACGAATTAGATTCCCAAAGTGTTACGAGCGACGCGATTTATAACACTAGTGCTTTTATTAGCACTGGCTCTGGCAATGACATCGTTCGTGCCTACAGCGATACCGGCATTGGCTTCTACCAGGGCTATGGAGGCATGGACCTCGGGACTGGAGATGACCAAGTTGTAATCAAGAGTGAAGATAGTTATGCTACAGAATTTTATTATGGCACATGGGAGTTTGGGGACGGAAACGATCTTTACAGTTCCGTTTCTACCAATGATGATGGCATTTACTCTTCCGCCGGTGTAATTACCACCGGTGATGGCAATGATGCAATTACTGCCCGAAATATTGACGGCGGTGGCAGGGGTATTTATGCATACTTCGCCACCACGATTGACCTGGGCGATGGCGAAAATACTCTTACCGCCACATCTCTCGATGAGGAGGGAATTTTTATGTCGTCCAGCAGTATTGTAGGCGGAGAGCTTCAAGACATACTTACGTTCAAGTCCTTTGGCGAAGTTGATCTATCCGTTGCTCCGTCCACCGTTGTAGTAGCAGAAGCAGGTATTGCTGCTGATCTAACGTATTCCACCATCGACACAGGAGAAGCCAATGATGTCTTAAGGTTCGTATCTGGCAGCCTCTATTACAATACGACTTTGAGCACCCCCAAATGGGAGAGCCAGGGCGCGGAAGGCTTGTACCTGTCTTACTCCACGATTGATACGGGATCTGGTGCTGACAAAATAACCATTGAGGGCGACGATAGTTCGCTGTACCTCACTCAGTCAACACTTACCATGTCGGTTGGAGGAGATACACTTGATATCATTTCCAACACATTCGAAGCAGCGCTTCGAAACGACGGTATCGCCAAAGTTGATACCGGGGTAGCATTGGAGCTGGCCGATGGCATCATCGACATGGGTGATGGTGCAGATACAATCAACATCACAGGCATTATTGAAGGGCCTGGTACTGACTCTGCTGCAATCAATCTTGGCAACAATGATGACATCATTAATATGACTGGCATCGTTCAATCTGACGATGTAATCATTGCAGGCGGCCAAGGCTTCGATACCCTTAACCTTGGCGAAGGTCGATATGATGTATTGTGGAATCAAGCCTTCTTTGAGATCACTAAAGTTGACCTTGGTGCCGTTGCCAATACCAGTATCCAACTCATTGGCTTTGAGTCAATCAATGGTGTAGACATCTTTGATCCCACTCAAATTCCAACCTTCGGTGTCAATCCGATTTTTGGATCCGGGTCTACCTTTGTCGTTGACAGCAACGGCGACATCGTTGTATAACTAGTTGCAATTGGCTTCTTCCTAATTGCTCAGCCAGTAGTAAAGCCCCTCTTTCCAGAGGGGCTTTTTTTTGAAACCATGCACGCAAGAACTCTGAAGAATCGGAGGAGCAGTCAAAAAATGTTGAAATGAAAGAATAGGGTGCCCAACAGTGTGTCAAAACTGAATTTCTATACTATGTTCGCCTCAAGCATTGTCGAACTACCACTTTTCCCCTTGCCAGATGTGGTTCTGTTCCCTCAGGAAATTATGCCGCTGCATATATTTGAGCCTCGTTATCGAATGTTGCTCAGTACAGTTATGGCTGGGGATCGACGATTTGGAGTCGTGCGATGGGAAACTGCCAAACATCAGATGGCATCTGTAGGCTGCTGCGCTGAAATCCTGCACAGCCAGACCCAGGACGACGACCGCAGCAACATCGTCACCATGGGGCAACAGCGCTTTCGCGTACTCGAGATCGTGCGCGAAGCGCCCTTCCGGGTGGGTCTGGTGAGCTGGATCGAAGACGAGCCCGAAGCCAGCCATGCGGAGCTGGAGGTTTTAGCCAGTGATGTGGGCCAGGCCCTACGGGAT
>JAUMAI010000309.1:0-3790 GCA_032116775.1 Pirellula sp.
ATTCCATTCTAGCTCGATGTAGATGTCTTCTTCTTCATCAGTTCCTGAAGAACATGAAAAATTTTGATAGGTTGTTGCGGTTGTGCAGTTTGAGTATGTTATGTTGCATGTTTGTGTTTTTATGCTGTTTGAACATGTTGAGTTAGAGCATGTTGATGTTCGGCGGAGTCAGCCAAGTTATTGATCTGCCAACGGTCCGTTTGCCAAAGGTAGAGTTCTTCGGTGGGACGCGTTGAAGCAAACAACAATCGCTCTGAGAGTTCAGGTAGTGTCTTGTTTTGATGCATTTCAGTTAGCGCAATCAGGATACTTTTGGCATCCTTGTAGGCATTGGGTTGTAAGTGCGGACGGAGAGGATAGAAGTTTCGGATGTAGAGATAGTTTTCCGTACGCACACTACGAAGACGCTCAACCGTTTCATCGCATCGATCGCGGGCAGCAAAGATTGCTGAACGAGGTTCATAGTCCTTGGCGAAAAGATCCTTTCCCTGCATGTAGTCAGGGATCGGTAGGCCAGCCGCGGCGAGCGTTATCGCAGCCAAGTCAATATGCATTACCAGGTCTTCGCGTTTTTCCCCGCGAGGTATATTGGGCCCGCGAATCACTAAAGGGACGTGGGTTCCTTCGTTATATAGAAATTGTTTTCCACGGGCATGGCTGATCCCATGATCTGTCATGAAAATGATTAGTGTGTTGTCTAGTTCACCTTCGTTGCGAAGACGTTCGATCACTTGACCTACATGCAGATCGGTAAGACGCACAGAATCAAGGTAGGCAGCCCAATCGCGAAGCAGGACGGGATGCTTGGGATAGTAAGGTGGGAGTTTCACATCTGAAGTAGCCACCGCTTTTCCAAAAGTCTGAGCTGCTTCTTCAGATAATTGGATTGCCTCTTGATCGGTACCACCTCTTAACTTACCGCCGAGAAGTTGAACCTGCATGAAGAAGGGTTGATCGGGCTGACGTTCCGACCAATCTGAACCGGAATAAATACTTGGGTCCCACTCAAAATTGTAGTCTGTTTTTCCCGAGGGCGTTTTGCCATTTTTTGTAGCTCGCCCGCGACTATCTTTCCCTTTCAGGCCCCCGCCAATGCAGGTGAAGTAGCCAGCATCCTGAAGTAATTTGGGGATTGGAACGACGGGGGCTGGAAGGTTGATTTTGAGTTGTCCACGGCCACTGCGATGGTGATGGCTACCAATACTCGTTTGGTACATGCCAGTGATTAGTGCTGAGCGACATGGAGAGCAAACAGGGGCTGTCACAAAAGCATGCGTGAAGCGAGTCCCCTCTGCAGCAAGCTGATCCACATTGGGAGTTCGAATGGTCGATTCGCCGTAACAAGAAAAATTAGCCGACATATCATCGACGATGAACCACACGATATTCGGTCGCTCTGGGGACGGCTTTTCTTGACCACTCAGCGTTTCACTTGTGGTAAGGGAGATAAGACAGCAGATCAGCGAGAGAGTAAAGGTTCGCATAGGATTCGAATGGCAGCGAGGTATGGGCTTGCGAATATCGTCGATGTGGAGAACTCTAGGTTAGGATTTCATACTGTATCATGAGTCATCCAGCATTGCAGTATATGCTGTTTGGGGTGTTATTAATGCGGTCTATCACTTCCTGTGCGTCTGCTACGGGGGAAAGCTTAGCTTGGTCCGCGAGCGGACCGTTCATTCAACCCAATATGCTCTAGAGCAAAAGAGGGACTTCTGCTGTGCTGGCTGGAAATCAGCACTCTGATTGGGTAAAACGGCGGAAATGGTTTGCCGCTAACACACTTTGAGGAGTTTCGCGATGAGATATTTGTTTGCGATGTTGACTATGCTGGCTGCCCCAGGATTTCTTGGTGCTGTCGAACCACCCAAAGCCCCTGCTGAATCACCTGATTTAAAGCCAATCTTCAATGGCAAGGATCTGTCTGGTTGGGATGGTGATCCTCGTTTGTGGTCGGTGAAAGATGGTGTTATTCGGGGTGAGACAACCAAGGAGAATGTTGCGAAGGGAAATACCTTTATTATTTGGAAAGAGGGAGCGACCAAGGATTTTGAACTCAGGTTGTCTTTCCGCTGCAACGCCACCAACAATTCTGGAATTCAATATCGCTCGCGCCACATCAAAGAAGGCGTTGGAAATAATTGGGTCGTGAGAGGTTATCAGCATGAAGTTCGAAACGAGGTCAAGTTACCTAACGTAGCAGGTTTCATTTATGACGAAGGTGGCAAGCGAGGTCGTCTAACTGGAATCGGGCAAAAGGTTGTTTGGAATGCTGATGGCAATAAATCTGTCACTGAAACCGGAGTAGATCAAACTGCGTTTGAGAAGCTATTCAAATTGGACGATTGGAATGATGTGGTCATTATGGCCGAAGGGAATCGAATTCAGCATTTTCTCAATGGTGTCCAAATTGTCGACTTTACTGATAACGACCCGAAGATTGCCCTTCTAGAGGGGGTTCTTGCTCTGCAGTTGCATGCCGGAGCACCAATGTGGGTCGAGTTCAAGAATATTCGGTTCCGTGAGATCAAATGAGCTACAGATGCCTTGTGGGTAATCCCCCTAAAACAAGCTTTAGGGGGATAGCTCACTTTCAATTAGAAGTCCGGAGCATCGTTGGTGTGTTCGGTGATAGGACTGAGTAAGTCGCAAAAAGTGGATCTTGAGCTGTGTGGTGCAGTTAATGGCACTAATCAGGACCTTAAGGACTTTTAATGATCTTTAATATGGGATAAAATTCCCAGGTCTCGGAACTTTAGGGGGATTTTGGGGTATCTAACCTGCAGCAGGTGTTAGGTTTTGTAATGGCAATCTTGAGGCTTACGTAATTCGCCAAAAGAGGGGGGGTAGGAGGGTGTTGATTTATCCCGTAGATCCCCTTTTATGCCGTCTTTGCCGAAATTATCTTGAAATATTAAGATTTTTCGGCTACTATTTTTTGTGTATTTATGTAGTGGGAATTGTCGTTAAAGCGTGACGAGGGCATCTCTTCTGCCACAGCGGGGCCCTCCCTCGGATTTAATAATTGTTCTTTTCTTCTCGTTCTTATTTGTGCATTTATGGAGATTATTCAATGAGGCTTCGTTCCCGGTCTGGTTTTACATTGGTTGAGCTGTTGGTGGTAATTGCCATCATCGGCATCCTGGTCGGACTGTTGTTGCCTGCGGTTCAAGCTGCACGCGAAGCAGCCCGCCGTATGAGCTGTTCGAACAACATGAAGAACCTTGCTTTGGCCTATCACAACTACGAGAGTGCCTACAAGCGCTTGCCATCTGGCGCGAACGCTCAGTACACTCCCGCAACTGGTAACATCCAGGGTTACAACTGGTATGGTTACTCAGCATTGACGATGGTTCTGCCTTACATCGAACAGACAAACCTGTTCAATCAGTTGCGATTCAACACCCATCACTATGATGGTGCTGTTATTGCTCCAGCGTCAGTTTCGCCATTGGCTGTTAGCCGTACCAAGATCCCAACCTTCCTCTGCCCATCAGATAAAGATGCTCCATTCGGGGCTGAAATCGGTCAGAGCAACTACGGCGTCTGCTTCGGCAGTAACATCGGTTATGGCTTAGGCAACACCGGTGAAGCAAACGGTATGTTTGCTCGTGCTATCTACAAGAAGTTTTCTGATGTGACCGACGGCTTGTCCAATACCATCATGGTGGGCGAGTGGAACAAGGGTGACAACGACCGTAACATTTTCGACACCGGCGCTGACTGGGTTCCATCGATCGGTATCGCAACTTTGCGTCCGAACACCACTCGTCGTTATCCAACAGTAGCC
>JAUMAI010000310.1:0-1504 GCA_032116775.1 Pirellula sp.
GCTTTTATCGCTCATCCATTCTCGGCAGATGAGCGACATATTCGTCGAATCGATAAGATCACAGCCTTTGAAAATAAGAGTTGCTGCTAGTTCATTTTCGTGTAGCGAAGATCTGTCACTTGATGATCTTTTGTAATTCCTTGCCCCTCAAAGCGCGTCAACGGGCGCCACTCAGGGCGATCTACTACTCCCCCTTTAAACACTGTTGAAGAGGCAAATACCTCTTCGATCACTTCAGCGTAAGGAACCCAATCCGTTGCAATATGGATAAATCCACCGGCTTTGATTTTTGGTGCAATCAGGGAGAGAAATTCAGGATTGATGATCCGGCGCTTGTTGTGCTTCTTCTTTTGCCAGGGATCTGGAAAGAATAGATGAATACCATCCAGACTTTCATCCTGAAGGTATTCCTCGAAAAGTGGGTGAACATCAGTTTCCATAATGCGAATGTTTTTTAGCCCCAACTCTTCAATGCGCGCCATCAATTTTCCTACACCCGGAAAATGAACCTCGACTGCTAGGAAACCATCTTCAGGGAAATCTCTACCGATTAACGCGGTGGCCTCACCCATGCCAAAACCTATTTCCATAATGATCTTTTCAGAGTGTGGAAACAAAGCCTTAAGGTCGAGCTTTCCTTCGGGGATTTCGATTCCGTACAGGGGCCAGAAGCGTTCGAGTGCGCTGGCCTGCGAACGGGTGATGCGCGAACCTCGCAGGCGATACGAGCGCACTGAACGAGTTTCCATTGCCCCATTCTTACATGATTGACTAGCCACCTAAATTCACTCGGTAGATCTCACAAAGGAGAAACCTGTGCCAGGCACAAATATCAAACAGGCAGAAGCGATCGAACGTTCAGCGCTAGTTAAAGTCAAGGCATACAAAATCGACCTTGACCTAACCACTGGTTCTGAGAATTTTCGTGTCACCACAACGGTGACATTTACGGGATTAAAGCCCGGTGCTTCGACTTATATCGATTGCGTAGGAAGCAAAGTCATCAGTGCATCCCTCAACGGAAGTGAGTTTGATCCAAAGTTTGATGGCGAGACTATCTACATCCCTGCAATTGCCGCTGAGAACACATTGATTATTGAGCACGATGGCGTGTATTCCAATACCGGTGAAGGTCTACACCGCTTTGTTGACCCAGTTGATAACGAGGTCTATCTCTATACACAGTTTGAGACAGGCGATGCGCGTCGTATGTATGCCTGCTTTGATCAACCAGATCAAAAAGCGACCTTCACCATTAGCACCATCACACCAAAGCATTGGGAGGTAATCTCAAATTACGGCATTGAGTCAACTAAAGAACTAGATGGTGATCGTAAGTTCATTCAATTCACCGAGTCACAAGTTATCTCAACATATGTGACGGCTATTGTTGCTGGGCCTTACACATCTATCCACGATGAATACAAGGGTGAGAAGACAATTCCACTTGGTATCTATGCTCGTAAATCTTTCTTCAAGTATGTAGATGCAGAAAATATCTTTG
>JAUMAI010000311.1:0-22662 GCA_032116775.1 Pirellula sp.
CTGAACCACAATTTGCCCTCTCCGCATTCCACAAGCCAAATAGCTTCCCACATTTCCACGAATGAGCAAATTTCCACCCTGCATGAGAGTGCCAACTTCATTTCCAACGTTACCTTCTATGATCAGTTCACCCTGCTTAAGTCCATATCCCCAGCGAATACTGCTTGGTAGATCACCTTGGACTACCCAGGCAGAGGCTGAAGTAGCGCGAACCTGAAACAAGTCTGCCAGAGATACTTGTTGACCAGATACCTCCACTTGCATATTCTCAACCTCACCGATCCCTTGCGGATCTAACGAACGTGGCTTAATAGGACTAGCATCCAATACACCAGTGATCGGTTGACGCAGTAACAACTCGATTCCCGTCATGCCAACACCTTGTGTAAATGGAAATGATATTGCCCAAGCTTGCCGCCATAGTTACCGGCTGTAATTTTCCGAATACCTCCTTCTGGCCCCAGTCGACAGACCGCTTCAATACCTAACCGCATGGCCTGTGCCACCATTTCCTCAGTCAGTCCATCAATAACGACTTCTAAGACGGCGCCATCCTGAGCCTCAAGCCTCGAAGGTACAACCGTACGTAGTGATGGACAGTACGCTTCATTGGTCGATGCTGGCAGTGACTTGTACTTGGAACCAACTTTAGAACCTGAACGCGTTGCACGTCCGAAAAACGGCGCAATCACGCCAGCCAGCGGTTCGATGGCAGCAGCCGCCATATCGCAGGCATGTAAACAAGCCCGCTGATCGGCAGCGATGATCAAAAAATTACCACCTCCCACTGCTGGACACACAGCAGTGGTATCCTCACATAGAAATTCGCCATCCATGACGGGTATGCGCCAATACCTTTTGCCATCGATAATCTTTGAGAGTTGATAGCCATCACCAAAGTAGCGAATCTTCCCCCCCAAGCCAATTTGACGTTCCCCTTGCATACCCGAAAACAATGCTGTCGAAGGGCAGGTAAGCACACATTGACCGATGCGTCTAGGAATTTGCTTTTCAAGTTCTTTCGTCGACACGCTAAAGAACAGTACGGAATAGCCAGGACGCCCATCTGGCGTTTGAGATGGTTCCAATTTCGTTTCAATAGCAGCCTCAACTCCACAGGCAATAACGGAGGTCGCAAAACCTGTGACGGCCTCTGCAGCTCGCCTTGCCCAATGTGGCTCTAAGGCAGTGATGATCAATCGCGTAACCTTCATTCCGAAGGCCTCTGCAAATGTATCTTCGATCTCAATACGATTGATGAACATAGCTGACATTTGCCTTAAACAACAACCTAGCGTCGACGCGAGTGGAACAATGGATGGAATTGGAGAGGACTACCTATACGCTGTTCCATTTCCTCATCCGAAATCACCAATTGATCGAGTGCAAGTGTATGGTGTCGCTGAAAGAATTCCCTGACACGCTGTACCCCAGCCTGTTCCCATTGCGGACGGACAGTATGTGTTGCACCGTGAAGCATCTTGGTCACCACACCATCACGGACAACTACTTCACCTCGCTTAAATACAAATTTTGGACATGAAAACATCGACTCGATATTTGCACTTGGCTGGTAGACGACGATATCCGCTTGGGCCCCGTCGCTGAGATGGCCAAGATTTCTAATACCGAGAATTTTTGCCGGAGCTGCACGAGTCACAATCGCAATCTCGCCAAGTGTATATTCGCGTCCGATACCCGGCAATTGACTCGAAGCAACGGCATCTGGATGCAACTCTGCCAGTATTCTTTCCCGATAATTTCGATCCATTAAGAGCGCAATTAAGTGAGGATAGCTGGTAAACGAACCTCCGTTGGGATGATCGGTCGTCAAAAAGACTCGCCATGGATCCTGGACTAACAATAAAATCTCTAACCCAATGGTCCACTGTAACGCATTAACAAACTGCTTTTGCTCGTAGCGGAACGGAACAACCCCACAACCAGCCTCCAACTCTATATCGATCACACACGACTTATGAGGTTTAGCTACGCCACTTTGGCGATATTGAAACATCGTATCGCCCGAGATCGTCACGGTTTGACCAAAGACAATTTGACCGATGTCAATGGACAATCTTGGATCCTTGTTCACCGCTTCTGCAATCACAGAGGCGCATGAACTCATCCCATGCACACCTTCCTTGCCGTAAGCATGGAATTGAATATGGGTCAAATGGACACGGTGTGGTGCAGTGGCTTCGATCGTTGCCAGCGTAGATTGAATATTACCTGGCATACCGAGATTACTGGTGTGAACATGCAGAGGATGGGGCACACCGAGCTCTTCCAAGGCTTGACATAATGCTCTCAGTACCTGGGCTGGTGTAACACCATAATGTGCGTTCGGTTCATTGACATCCAAGTATCGCTGGTTGAATTTAAACGCATTGATACCAGCTGGATTAACCACTTTGATTCCAAGACACTGTGTTGCCTGCAACGTCCAAGCCACGAGATCGTTTATCTCGGCCTGTGGACATCCTGCTGCAATCATTTGCAGCAAGTAATCTTCATTGCCAAGCAACGCATATCCGCCGGTGTCCAGTAAGGGAGTATCTGCCATTTCAAGATGCGATTGTCTCGCATTAACAGGAAGCACGGCTGGCTCAAAACATGCGGTGTATCCAAGCTCAGCGTAACGGCAGCCAGTTGCCAAGGTGGAAGGTACTGGCCCAAGCTTGACCCGCTCTTCAAAACTCAAAGCTGCACCGAAGTGCGGCGACTGAAACTCTGGCAATAACATACGAGCGAGATTGACTTTCCCACCACCAATATGCGTGTGCAAGTCAATCGCCCCAGCCATGACGATCATCCCGCTCACATCAATATCCTGATCGGGCGTAATTCCTGGTGGAGGAGCTGTGATTACACCATCAGAAAACCACAGATCTGCTACATCCCCATCATGCCCTGATACCGGATCGTAGATCTTACCGCCTCGTAATCTTGTCCACATATGCGCAACCCCTTTACATTTTACTAAGGCGACTCAAGGGATTGCGTAGCAGAAGAAATCAGCTCTTGTTGCTTACCGATTTCTTGTAACCAGTGTGCAGCCGATGGAGCCATTGGGGATCTGAGAGCTGGGGCATGAAGCACTGACACACCGTCACCACGAAACAGATGGCCGTCATGATCGATACCCGGAATACCAGCTGGTAGAAAATAGTCGACCTTGGTTGCCGCTTTCAGAGCTGGATGGCCAAGAATAATTTTGGGGCCCTGAAACTGCCAAAATTCGTTCGGTGGCTCGACCGGTTCAAAAGTTGAAACATAAAACAAGCAGCGACAATCCGCTTGGCTCATGACATCTAATCCACGATAACGCCGTGAATCGTATTGGCTTACACCGCGATGTAAATACTGCCTTAACGGAAATCCTGTCTTCCAAGTGCAAACCTGCATTGCGGTAGTATCGCCCTGAGAACCAGCAAGTGGCAAGATGCCAGAACGCTGCTTTGCATTCAATTGCTTTACTAATTGATTGATCGAATCAAGTACTAACTCTTCGTTGTCTGATGTGAAGTCTGCCGCCGACCAAATCCAAGCAGAATAAGAACTCTCTCGCAAAGCCTCAAAGAGCCTGAGGAGATTGGCAGGAAACTTTTCCAATAAGTAACTCTTGTCTCTCGCTAGTGACACCCGCATACATTGCAGCAGAGAGAGCCATTGATTCTTACGAACCGAAATAGCGTTAACTTCAGACCTCAATAGAGCCTGTGAACGAAAATCGATGTCGTCACTTCCAAGATGAAGAAACTTCGCTGTTTTTCCCACAGTCGCTTCACTACCTTGGAGACGCTGAAGCAATCTTGGAAAGCGATCTAGCAAATGATCTCCGACCAATACAATCACATCAGCGCGAAATCGAATCTCTGATAGCGTCGTACCGATCCAGCCCGTTTGCTGCAACAACTCAAGATTGACCTGCAATGCATCACTATGGAGATGATCTACAATTCCTCCACAGCGATTGGCTACATTCAGCAAAGCTCTTAGACCGCCGACGTCCGTCGCTAAGCCTGCAAATAATGTCCGTCCCGCCTGCTGCAATAGCTGCGCCACGCTGCGGGTGGCGACTGTAGGCTCGACAGACTTTCCTTGCTGGAGTGGAGAAAGGTGCCAAGAGGGAGTTGGAGTGGCTGAGTGAAATCCACGACTGGCACGGTCGCACTGAATCTGTACGCTGGCTTTTGCAGAATCAAAAGAGGTTGAGGCAGAGATACCCATATCTCCGCACAACAGTCCGCAAAATGTACAAACACCCTCTGTCCGCATTCGCTTCCCCAGCTTTGCGTCGTACCGATAAACCACGACAGCACCAACCCAAAGGTTGGTGCCCGTAGATATTATCGTTCAATCATCGTCCGCTGGCGAGCGGGCAAATTATGCCAATAGAGATAGTCAAGCGACTATCGGCGTGGTTGCGATTGAGCTTCCGCGCGGGCAGCCTTCAAAGCGGCTGTCTCATTGGCAAGCTTATTTTCAGAACCAGCAGGGAAGTACTGGACGTCATCATGCAGGTAGTAGGCGCTTGGCAGGGTTTGACCAGCGACTGATACCTGGCAGCCGGTCGAGGTCACAATACCACCTACCAACGTTAAACCAGCTAAAACGAAGGTCCAGTTGCCATTTTGCTTCGTCGAATCCATGCTTCTGCTCTCCTAAGTCTTGTTGCCAAACCCTTCCGCAGACGGATTCCCATCCAACGGCGCAGTCGGGGGCAAGCAAGGTACAAGTTTCCCCAAGGTGATATCGGTAACGATCCTGGGTCAGGTTAACCCGTTTTTTGGGCACCTCGTTAAAAAGCGGCAAACTTTACCAAGCTTTTTCCTGAGGAGTTATCGGCCAATTTGGTACAATTCTGGATGGTGGCCAAGAATTCTCTTTCCTGCTTTTCGCGGTCTGGCGGCCTATGTCTGACTCAGCCCTTCTCCCAAGCTCCCTAGAATACGCGGGCATTCCCGTAAACAAACAAGCTAAATTCTTTTTAGCCTTGCTAGCATTGCTTCTAAGTTGGGGATTCGTCGGAAGTTCCACCGCCAACGCTCAAGCGAATCCCCCTGATACCGACACAAAACAGTATCCCTCTCGAGAATACTACTTAGCCAAAGCATTACTCGAAAATGGACAGGCTGATGAAGCATTAGCCGGATGCCAAGATGCGCTGCGCAATGCTTGGCGAGTTGGCAATATTCGGTTTGTCGATTCTATTGCCCCCGCAGTCCTCGCGGGCGAGTGTTATTATCAACAAGGAAATCTTACAGCGGCGATAAAACAGTATGAAATCGCCATGACGATGGCCATTGATTTCGTAGGTTGGTCCGCAAGGGTCAATGCAACAGGGCAGGGGGGAGTAACTGCTAATGCCAATAACACTTTGCTGCGTGGCATACAGTGGAGCAACAATGCTCGGGGAACCTCTGTTGTACGCTTTCCTCAATTTGTGCCCACGATGGTTGGACAACTTGATTTCCAGGAAGTGATTCAAAGAGGAGGGGTCGCTATACCAGCGGAACTGATTCGCTTGGATCTCGGTGAAATCCTGCGCATGTTAGCGTTAGCTCAGTACCGGCGCAACTGTATCGCTGGTCCTCTGACAGCTCGATATCCACTGACAGCTAAGTTTCGTGACTCCTTATTACAAGAACCAGGGACAGGCATTGCCTGGATCGACGCAGGCCTGAAAGTCAATATTGCATTAGCCGAACAAGCCAACGGTGATAATCAAGCAGCCTTAGTTGCATTGGGTAATGCGCAGTCTACACCGGATCGTTTTGATCATTACTGCACACCAATCGCTCTTCTCGCACAAGCTGAACTGCAACTCCTGGAAGGGAACTACCCTGCCGCCAATAAAACATTGATCGAAGCCTCTCTTGTCGCAGCCCAATTAGAGCAACACCATATCTTAGCGGACATCGTCTATCGTATGGGTGGTGTGGCAACCTACTTGGGAGACCAAACACAAGGCAACACATTTCAAGCAATCGCTAACTGGAGTCGTAAACAAGCGAGGCTGCCTACTGCATTTGCGATGTCTGCTGCGGCAGAATTATCTGCCACCAGCGGTAATCACGCTGCGGGTGATACCTTCGGCAAAAATGCGATGACTTTAGCGAGAGGACGCGATATCTCCCTTCCGCGTGTCCTATCTCAGGTGGCCTACGCTTCTGCTCATTCAAGCTTTGCACGTGGCCAAATCAACGCCGGCGCAGAGTCTCTGCAAAATGCATTATTGTTTTATCGCGGCAATAAAATCGCTGGTCCAACATCCATATGGCAATATCGAGTTTTGCAGACATCGGATCTTTATCAACGCGATGTCATTGGTATCGATGAGACGCGAAACATCCTAAATGAATTGTTGCAAGATGATCCATTTTTGTGGTCGATCGAACCACTGGAAGCGTTAATTGCCCTCGATACCCCGAATCCTGAGGCATGGAGCTTGCTGCAAGACTTCGAACTTCGACGTTTACCTGCCGGCAAGTACCCAGAAATCTTTGAGCGATTGGGAAGACAAAGATTTTACTCCGCATTGCCTTGGCGACATCGGCTGCTGGCCATTCGCCAACTTTATATGCGCCCCCTCAGTGAATTGGATGAAAGCCAGGTCGCATTACGTCAACGGTGGGATCGTGTTCGCCCTGACCTTGCTCTTCAGACCAAACGACTGGTTGAGCTTACTAATACAATTAAAGCTCAGCCGGTTACTTGGGAAAGGTCTGCTCTCTCAAAAGCCGAGTTGATGCAATATAAGGAATTAGAAGTCGAAGCTTCTAAACTCGAGAGTCTTTTTCAGAAACTGGCGATCTCGCGAGTTGTAATTCCTGATTTTATTGCGGACGATATCTCTGTAAGTGATTTACAAAAGAGACTCGGCGCGGAACAGGCGGTTTTAAAATTTGCGCTCATCAAGACGACAGGGAGCTCTCGCCTTGAGGCTTATCTTGTAACAGCCCAAAAAATGCAGCAATTCGAGCTTGCCTCACCACAAGAGATTGCACCGAAACTGATTCGGCTTTTGACCAGCCTCGGCCTTGGACGCGATAAAAATCGCAAACTCGTACTAGATGACCAGAAGCTCTGGCAAGATCCAGCCAAGGAATTGCGCGATACTTTACTGACGCCCGAACTGATCACAACGCTTGAAAGCTATCCTCAATTAATCATCGTTCCTGACGATTGGTTATGGTACATCCCATTTTCGGCATTCCCAGCAGCGGAGAGCGATGGTCAGCGTTGGAGCGAGAAATATCAACTTGCCTTTTCGCCGCTGTTAAGCCTTTCCCATCGCTGCCTAGGCGCACAAAGCCGAAAAACTAAGCTTGAAAGTCAAGCAGCGGCAAACGGTGGTGTGGCGAGTGAATGGGAAGCCGTGTTCTGGGACAATAATTTCTTTGGTGGTATCGACGAGGCAGAAGAGTCAAAACGTATCCAGGAACTAGAACAAGACGTGAGTGGTCTGAAATCTTTGTCGCCAGCCAAAGAGATCGTTCCCTTACCACTTTATCGCATAAGGCCGAATTCATTTTTAGTCGCCGCTCGAAGTGGCGAAGTAAACGATAACCTGGCACGCCCTTGGATCACTCAAGACAAAGCTAAATCCTTAACCTCTTGGCGCGACAGTTTAAGTACGCCGATGATGCTACCTGAATATTTCTGGCTGCCAGGCTGGACGAGTTCCGCAAGTATACTATCGCTCGACAACGGAGATGATTTGTTCTTGCCAGCCACTGCGATGCTTTTGTGCGGAACCAAACAGGGCCTGCTCCATCGTTGGCCCGGCGCCGGAACTGCTTCGCATAGTTTGATGAAACGGTTTTTGGCCGAATCGGCTGAACTTCCTCCTGCAGTTGCCTGGCAACGCAGCCTCACAGCTTTGTGGGCGGAGGAGTTTCCACCAACGCAGGAAGATGCACTCCTGGGCGCGGACTATGGCAAAACCCTGATACCAGGAAGCCACGCTATTTTGTGGAGCGGCTATTTACCCATAGGCCAATGGCTAGAGGAGACGACTGCAGAAGCGGATATTGCGAACTAGTGGCTAGAACTGAGTGAAGGGGCAAGAAGGACCGATCGACTGGCAACATCCCCCCAAACACTTTGAACGGTGGAGATCGTTCTATGCCGCTGTATCTTTCTTAGCGGCGACCTTGTTCCTCGCGAACGATGGCATCTAGTCTCCGCGCCACTCTGGCTTTCGCAGACTCCAACTTCAAAGCCTGCACCTCAGCCTCAAGCATATCTTCTGCTGAGCGAGCTGGCGTTCGAGAAGAATCATTCACGACACTGACCTGAGAAACAAACTCCCTTGTACCGGAAATTTCCCCACTGGAATAAGTTGCTTCGATAGGCAGTTGCGAAGTGGGTGCTGATTCGTTTCTATCCGTTGCAACACTTACCGCTTCGACGCCAGCCGTGGGGCGATCCCCGAACGGCAAGCAATTTCCGCGGTAGTAGTAGGCGACACAATTGCGGCCCTTACCCTTAGCGAAATAAAGGGCAGCATCGGCGCGACGTACCCAGCTCTTGGGCTTCTCGTCGCTTTCACAAACAGCCACACCAAGGCTGGCAGAGACACTCAGGGTATGACCATCCACGATAACGGGGCATGACCCGATCGCATCACGTACTTCCTCTGCCAACCGACAAGCTTTATCCAGGCCGACCGGTAGCAAAGCGACGAATTCCTCACCGCCATATCGGGCAACACACGACGCTCCAACCGCAGCTTCACGCAACCTTTTGCCAACCGACTTTAGAACTTCGTCACCTATTTGATGCCCATACTTATCGTTGATTTTTTTGAAGTGATCTAAATCCAGCAAGATGATCGAGGATTCCGCCGCAGAACCGCGCGCGCCATCGAGATATACTTTATCGATCGCTTGATCGAGAATCCGTCGATTATCGAGTCCGGTTAAGGCATCAGTCCGCGCCTCGGTGATATAGGACTGCATCGTGAGCGCATGATTTTCTAAACGGGATTCGGTTTCTACTAGTCGTTGCTTCATCTCCTCATTAACTTGAATCACCGTTTGTAGCAGCTTTGCCAACTCGATTTCGGCGTGGCCTGTCTGCGGATTAGCCCCCCGCTCTTGTTCGCGAGAATCGCGAATACCGGTAACTTGAGATTGAAAATCGGTGATGTGTCCATGATAGGTGTGCACATCACTCCAGATACTTTCTGCAAGGCTGGTCAATTGCTGAGACATCGCTTGCAGGCTCTCGTGAACCGCCTTCAAGCTCTGTCGTTCGAAATTTCGTCCATATTTAGCTCCGATCCAGATACCCAGGATGAGTGTGGAGAAGCCAAAACTAACGCCTAAAAAGAAAAGGGGATTTAGTAGTAAGTCCATAGGTCACCCATAACCCCAGCTGGGACCGCTTCCGTGCAGCCTCAATGGAATCCCTCACATATTGGTCTGGCCAATACACTTAAAAATACGAGACGACTTCCGAAGTATCACATCCGAAGTCTTGATCGCCATTTTGCAATCTGACGGCGTCGGTTTGACTGATTACCGTGATCCCTGAAGGACTCACCGTAAATCCCCGAGCTCGGTCCTTTTCCGGATCGAAACCGATCTCCATGCCGTTAGGAATCCGTACTCCCTTATCGATAATAGCGCGACGAATTCTCACATGTCGCCCTATCTCGACTCCATCCAGCAGAATACTATCGGAGATGTGGGAATAACTGTTGACTCGGCATCGTGTTCCCAAGATGCTGCGGTCGACCCGGCCACCGCTGATAATTGTCCCTTGGCATACGATACTATCGAGTGCCTGTCCACAGCGATCACCACCACCGTAACTACCAAATACGAATTTCGGCGGAGGGATATTGGGCTGGAAGGTACGAATCGGCCATTCTTCATCGTAAAGATTGAGAACTGGATCCACTTCGATCAAATCCATATTCGCTTCGTAGTAGGCCTCAAGAGTACCTACATCACGCCAATAAGCATCACCTTTGCGATTCTCATCTCGGAAAGGAAACGCGAACACGCGATGATGGTCAATGATTGACGGAATAATATTCTTACCGAAATCATGCTGGCTATCCACATCGGTAGCATCACGTAGCAATTGATCGAATAGGAACCTCGCCGTGAAAACATAAATTCCCATCGATGCCAGACAGTGATTCGGGTCACCTGGGATGGTTAGTGGTTCGGCAGGTTTCTCTTGGAACCCGATAATGCGATGATCTGAATCAACCTGCATCACACCAAACTGTTTGGCGGACTCTCGATCGACTCGCAACGCTCCGATGGTTAAGTCGGCGTTGGTTTGAATATGGTAGTCAACCATCGTGCGATAATTCATTTTGTAAATATGATCACCCGCCAGGATGACAATATATTTGGGTCGCACTTTTTCAATGGCGTAGATGTTTTGATAAACGGCGTCCGCAGTTCCTTGGTACCACTGTTCGTCAATGCGTTGCTGTGGCGGTACCACATCGATGAATTCATTGAGTTCACGGCAGAAGAAATGTCGCCAACCCAAATTGATATGACGATCTAAACTCATCGCCTTGTATTGGGTGAAAAGTAGCAGTTGCTTCAGTCCACTATTGAGGCAGTTGGAAAGTACAAAATCGATGATTCGATAATTTCCGCCAAAGGGAACAGCGGGTTTGGCGCGATCCCGGGTGAGTGGTTCCAACCTAGTCCCTTTTCCGCCAGCGAGAATAACGGCTAAGGTGTCCTTCATAATCAGGCCTGACATTCTTGAGGTAAAGGAGCTGCAGTGTAGGGGATGAGAGATTGTGCGGGTTAGGCAGAATCTACCGTTAGCTTACCAAGTTTACCGGTCTAGCAAACAGTCCTGGGCGCGAATTTTAGGGGAGGGAAGGTTTCCAACGTCGTAGCCACGTTTCCAACATCAGTAACTGCCACAATCGATACTGATGATTGACTTCTCCCTGCATATGCTGCGAGACCAGCCTGCGAACCATTTCCGGTCGAAAGAACGATCGGCAATAGGCATCGTCGGCCAGTAGGGTTTCTTCGACGCGAGACCGTAAGTCGTGCCGAAACCACTTTGCCAAAGGCACTCCAAAACCCATCTTCGGTCGATTCCAAATTACCGGCGGAAGTTGTTTCTTAAACGTAGTCCGCAAAATCCGCTTACCCTTCGCACCTCGCAATTTTAACCTACCCGGCAAACTCGCAGCAAATTCAACTAGCCGATAATCAAGGAACGGTTGTCGCGCTTCCAAACTGTGTGCCATCGAAGCGATATCGACCTTGCACATCAAGTCACACGGGAGATAGGTCACCAAATCGGTTAATGATGCACGGTTGACCAAATCGCGATGTGCCGTTTTGGACCAGGCAGTGTGCACAAACTCGAATGGATCTTCGCCAGGAAGTCTGGCGAGAAAATCATCTTCGTATAACTCGCCGCGCAGATCCTCTGGAAAAATCTGAATCCAATTCATGTAACGACGAGCCAGTGGCTCAGATAGTGCCTTGCCAAAACGCTGTAAGCGGCGGAGGAAACTCCGCCGCTTGGCAGATGGTCTCAAACTCTGAAACCAGCGACTCCCCAAAACAAAACCGGCAGGTATGCAATCGAACCAAGTGGACCACTGCAACGCGCGATATCGATCGTAACCACCGAAAAGTTCATCGCCACCATCGCCGCTCAAAGCGACCGTAACTCGCGAACGCGTCAACTGACATAAATACCAAGTGGGAATCGAAGAGGAATCACCAAAAGGCTCATCATAATGCCAGGCCAATTGATCGAGCACCCCAACCGCGTCAGGCGTTACCCGAAACTCCTCATGGATGCTTCCAACAGTCTCAGCCACCTGTTTAGCAAAATGGGTTTCGTCATAATCCGCCTCTGAAAATCCAATACTAAAAGTATGCAATGGTTGGTCGAGCTGGGCTTGAGCTAAGCGAACGATCAACGAGGAATCGATACCGCCTGACAGGAAGGCTCCTAAAGGAACATCGCTGCGAAGCCGCAGACGAATCGAATCATTTAAAAGCCTGGTAAGCTCTTCGCTGGCTTCACCTTCAGTGATCTTGGCTTCATAGTCGAGATCGATATTCCAATACTTTTTAACTTCCAATTGCCCGTCACGGTACAAGGCATAATGGCCAGGGGAAAGCTTGTTGACTCCTGAGTAGATCGTGTATGGATGAGGGATGTATTGGTACGTTAGAAACAGATCGATGGCGCGTGGATCAATTTGCCTTGGAAAATCGGGAATTTGCGTGAGTGCCTTTAACTCCGAGCCAAAGACAAGCTGCCCAGATCTGTGCCAATAGTACAACGGTTTTTTACCGAGTCGATCCCTGGCCAAAAAGAGAGTTCGTTTCTTGCTGTCCCAGATCGCCATGGCAAACATGCCATTGAAATGTTGCAGGCATTCTGGACCAAGATCTTCCCACAAATGAACGATCGTCTCACTATCCGAATCTGTTCGGAACTGATGCCCAGCTCCTTCTAGCCGCAGTCGTAGCTCGCGATAATTATAAATCTCCCCGTTAAAGACCAGCCATACGGTTTGATCTTCATTGCATAATGGCTGATGTCCACCAGCGACATCGATAATGGACAAACGACGAAATCCAAGCGCCACTCCCATCTCCGGATGATGGAGATAGGAGGGCAATTGTGCCAGCCAATGACCATTATCATCAGGCCCTCGATGTCGAATGACATCCGTCATCGACTGCAGCAAATTTGCTGAGATCGAGCGGCGAGGATCCGTCCAGACTCCGCCGGTGATTCCACACATGATCAGCCTTTACTGCTCACTTCATCATGAGTCCATTTAACAAGAAGAGGTGAGAGCGCCAAACAGACAACTCCAGAAACTGCCGCCATGATGGCCACGATCATGTAGACATCACCGTAGATATGAACCGTTTCACTCGGGATAGGGACGATACGACTGTCACCTTCATTGACCGAAGCAAATTGCGCAATGATCCCCGCCAAGTACTGCGCGAATGCCGACGCCAGGAACCAAGCTCCCATCGCCGTGCTAACCAACTGGGCTGGTGTCAGGCGGGTCACCATCGATAACCCAACCGGTGAGATACAGAGTTCGCCAGTTGTGAGAAACAAGTACAGCAGGAGCACCCAATGCATACCGACCATCCCATCCTCGTCGGCCAATTGGGCGCCGATATAAAGCATGGCAAATGCCAAACCAACTTGAAACAAACCTAAGGCAAACTTGAAGGGAGTGCTAGGCTCGATCCCCATTCGACTCAATACGGTCCACAATCCGGTGAATACCAAACCAAAGATGATGATATAAATCGAATTGACCGCTTGATAAACCGAAGCGGGGACCTCTGCTCCCCCCAAGCCGATACGACCTACGTTTTCCGCTGTGTAGGTCCATTCAATAACCTTGTCATCCGTTGTCGCTTTCTCGCTTTTGGCGAATTCTCGCAAATAGGTCATTGCCGTCATTGTCAGCTTCGGCTGCTTCAAGACTTCGTCGATGGTAGCCGTCATTTCCTCCGCGTTCATCCGCTTTGATTCTTCCTTCGAACCTTCGACCTCACGAATCGCTTTTTCTAATTTGGTCGCCACATTGGTCGAGGCATTTTCATGTCCCAAGTATTCTTGGCTGAGATAAGGCAGATCTCCATTGGAAGCAAGCAACGAAAGCTGGACGGTTTTACCGACATCTCCTTCGGCTACTAATGAAGTTTCAGTAACACGATCGATGTTGCGATCGGTGAAGTTGTTCACCGAGCTACCGGACTGCTCAAAAAATGCCCAGAACCAAATCGAAAAGAACGTCAACGTAAAGACGACAAACAATCTTTCACGTTCCACTCTCGACTGCTTGAAGGCTGCCTTCAACAGATAGACCACCGCAATCAATCCAGACAAAAGTAAGATCAAACCAGCTGGACGACTCGCTTCCGAAAGAACCTCGGCAAAACCCTTAATCAATGGATTGGCACTCTCTTTGACAGGCTTAATCCAAGCTTCAGGTAATAAGGTCAATTGCTCATTGAAGCCAGGAATAATTGAGAAGCCCGAGACTAGCACGGCGAAAACAGGAATCGCCACTACCGTTCCAGCTAACACATAGGTCAAATTTTTTCCCCAAGTGCTTGGATTGGGAGGAGTTCCACAAGCGGCAGGTAAACCGCCTCGAGCCAGAGCGATCAAGGCGGCTGCCGCCGCAGTTAGCAGAGCAATAGCCACAAAGACATTTAAAACTACGGAGTAAACGTCGCCGGCGTTGTACATCAACATCGAGGCAGCGCTTCCCAAAGCCGTTATTCCGATTAGCACCTGAGTCACCCGATTTGGCGCGACAAACACAGCCAACCCAACGAGCATACCAATCGTGGCCAAGCCAAAGCCCCAATGCCATCCCCAAGTCTCGCCGATGTATCCGCAGAGCAGTGGAGCCATCCCGCCACCCATGTTGATTCCAATATAGAATATGGTGAAACCACCATCGCGTTTTCTGCTTCCCGGTGGATAGAGCTCACCGACCATCGAGGAAATATTGGGTTTGAAAAAACCTGTTCCGGTAATCAGCAAGGCCAGCGCAAAGAAGAACCAAAATTCGCGTTCGATCGTCATCAGTAGATGCCCGGCAGCCATCAATAGACCACCTAGTATCACGGATGTCCTGGCCCCCAAGATACGGTCGGCAATGATGCCACCGAAGAAAGGAGTCATGTAGATCAAAGCGGTGTATGCGCCGTAAACCGCGTTGGCATCCTTGTCTCCATAACCTAGGAACCCCTTGATCATGTACAGCAACAATAGGGCTCGCATGCCGTAATACGAGAAGCGCTCCCACATCTCTGCGAAGAAGAGAGTAAATAATCCCGCTGGATGCCCCAGCAATTCCCCTTCGGATGGCACATAAGATGACTTCTTAGGACTTTGCACGAATTGGCTCCCCAGTTGCAGACTCGCTGGAACGGCTTTTCAATCGCTGACGGCGTCGCCTTATCAGCTGAACAAATACACACATAAACACCAAACACCTTCGAAACGCACATCAGCAAAAAGATCTGCGACTCGACGGTGGCTGAACTGTCATCAAGTTATCGAGCCGCACAATTGAAGAAAACCCTGTTCTTCCAACTTGGGCTTAGATTCTTGAAGTTGTACGCCTGAGCTTCCAAGGAGCAACCAAAATGGGAAGGATAACAAGGTTTCCAACCAACCCTCCGATCATCGTTAGACTGACCAACGTCCCGAAAGTGACAGTGGGACGAAAATCGCTGACCGCAAGACTAAGAAACCCCAGTACCAGTGCTAAAGTGGCCACCATCAGTGCCACGCCCGTCGATCGCTGAGCGGCTCGTAACTGTCGATCCCGCCGCTGGGAAAGAACCGATTCCGACAGAACAACAGTAGCAGAATCCTGCTGAGTTGGTTGGGGTTCAGAAGCAGTCTTGCGCACCGATACAACTCGATTTAACTCACACAGCTCACTGTCTGACACCTCTTCGCGTTGCGCACGAAGTAGATAATGGATCGATCCATCGATTGACAACCCGATCGAGACAGCGGCAATCATCACCGCTCCCATATCAACACGATAGCCCAACCATCCCATAATCCCCCACACCAGAAAAATCGGCAGCATGTTGGGAACTAAGGAGGCTAATGCTAACCACCAATCGCCCAAAGCAATCCAAAGCATTAAGCCAATACAAACCGTTGCCACGAGAAAACAAATCCATTGATCCGCCAAGAGACTTTCCACGAGCTTGGCAAGTAACAGATAATATCCAGTTACGTAACCGGATATTTTTTCGCCCGGTTTGAAATGCGATTGCCATTCGGGTCGCGCAGTAAAATCCTTTACCGTCTCCTTCACCTTGCTAATCAACATACTTTTAGCTGATGAACTAGCGGACTCCGGACTCCTCAACATGATTCGAACAAATCGCAGCTCGCTATTCGGCTCAGGATCAGTCAACATGGCTGACATAAACTCTGGCATCGTTTGACGCATCCCTTCGAGCTTAGCACCGACGGGTAAGAACGTAAGCCAACGATCGGCATCAGCAGCATACACTGCATCCGCTACACTAATCACCTTTGTTAGAGCAACCGCATTTTTAGCTGAATCCTGGGCCTTGAATTGACCACTATCCTGACGATCGATTACGGAAATCGCTTGCAATCGTTTTTCGAGCTCTAATAAATCCTTCAAATAACGATCCGTGAGTGTTGCAGGTGCAGGAACAACGATATCCCACACACCAGCTCCACCAAGATTCTGCTCTACCGTCCGATACGCCTTCACCAGTGGACTATCGGCCCTAAAGCTCGTTATAAAGTCAGTCTCTACTTGTAATCGATAGCTGCCGATGAACGCTGCGATTGTCAGAATGACAAGAATCGCCAGGGAGAGCACCCGCCAACGCAATGCCATTTCATAAAGTTTCTCACTGGCATACCTCAACCAAGCATCACCAGGAATCTCATTCGGAATGGTATCGAACGAACCGACTAGCGCTAGCCCTGGAACCAATAAGAAAGTTGCGATACCCGTCACAAGAACAGCCAACGACATGATCCAGCCGAAATCTTGAACAGGCCCTACTCTGGCTAAAATCAATGCCGCAAACCCGGCAGAGGTCGTAAGAATAGCCCAGAAAATCGGTTTGACCATGACCTGTAAAGTGCACTGCATGGCGAATACGGGAGAGCAATGTCGTAATTGCTGTTGGAATTCGAGCAATAAGTGAATTACAGTTGCGACACCCACAACGGTAACAATGGCAGTCAACATCGATGAGACCATCGAAAGTTCACCTCCGACAATCACCAGCAAACCGCGGGTCACCAATAACGACCAATGCACGACGATCAGAGGGACTAACATCCAACGAATACTACGAAAAAGTATAAGCAAAACGATCGCCAGTATCACTGAAGCTGTTATTCCTAATCGAGCTCCGTCAGCCTCCAATAATTGAAAGCCATCATGAACCATAACAGGCTCACCCAAGAGCTCTCCCGACGATAAACCATCGGGTAATTCTTTGGCTATCTGCTGAATCTTCGATAAGGTGTCGTCGCGACTGACGGAGGCTGCCGAGACCGGCTGTAGCATACAAGCGATCGCAGCGACGGGACTTCCTTCTTTATGCGTATAACCTGAAAACAATTCGCGGAGCCTGATCGCTAAGGCATCCTCCTTGGCCAGTATGACGGGAGTGTCTGCAGGTGAAAGCCACCGTGCTCCTCGCAAAGTTTTGAGCACCTTATTCAGTTCAGCAAGTGATAGAATGGCTTGCACTCCAGGAACTTGCCGCAACTTCGTCCCAATCTGCTCCATTCTTTTTAAACCAACGCCAGACTCACTCCAAAGCTGCTCATCGCGGTAGATCATCAGTACCACATCGCTGGCAGCGAACTGCTTCTGGAGTTGCACGTATCCCAAGACATCGGGATCGCTAGCCACAAGCATCTTCTCTAAGCGACGATCCATTTGCAGCTTTTGCGAATATGGCCAGCAGACAATCGCGATCACGACCGCAATGATCAGCAGAACTATGCGTTGCTGGACTAGAAAGCTGACAAAAGACTTCATCAAATGACTACCAAACCTTCGTCAATTACCTTCCAGCCCGCGATCTGCCTCAAACGAAAGCAGAATGGTGAGAGAAAACGAGCGGATAAGTAAGCGAGATTAAATCATTGTATCCAGACAACAAGTTTGGGTATGAGTATCAAGCTACCCACGATAGCGCTTCCCATAGCAGCGACTAGTACCGCACCACTAGCAATATCCAGTGACTGGCCGACTGTTGGGTTATACTCCGATGATAATGACCGAGCCAGCGACTCGATCGCGGAATTAAACAACTCCGCCATCCATACCAAAGCAATACATAGGGCGAGAAGACTCCACTCGATTAAAGTACATCCAAGAAAGGCTGCCGCAGCTGCAACGACAACAGCCGCTCCGTAATGAATCACGAAGCTGGTCTCGTTTCTCGAGCCAAGATAGATTCCCCGAAAAGCGCAATAAAACTTGCGCAGCCAAGCCGCCAAGGACCAGCGGTGTGCGACAGGCTTGGGACTTTCGGAAGCTTGTTGGTTGGCCATAACAATGCCTTCCGTTATTCCAACCCAAAGGCGTTTGCAGGTGGTATTAACTCGCCAGCCAACGCGCCGAGGCGTTTAGCCGGAATAAAACGAGGCTCGATATTAAACTGGAAGCCTACGTTGTCGCGGCCCGAGTCGACATTGATTCCCAATCGCACCAAGAACGACTCGCCTATGCGAGTAAACGCCAGGGTTTGACCAACGTTTCCAACTTCGCCAAAGTCGAAAGTGGTACCGCCGGTCACGATCCATTTTTCGTTGAGTCGATAGTTCACTGTCGCGGTCAATATGGTTGAATCGATAGGACCTTGCAATTGCATCGCGCCCACATACAACTCACCTCGCCCGAGACGCGATATTTGTGCTCCTAACGAATAGGCCTTAAGCCCTCGATCAAAGGTATCGAAGTAACCATCAGAAAGAAGTGTGAGTCGATCCCCGACGTGATATCGGAAGTCATAATTGATCGCACCCACTTGCTCACCAAAGTTATCGCGATCGGGTTTCAAAAAGAAAATCGCATCGACATCAAATTCAACTAAGTCAACAATTCGCTCGCGGCCAGCCAAACCTCTCTTGGTTTGCCAGCGTTGATCAACGCCTAAACGCCATTGCAACTGGTCATCTACCACTTCCGTTCCAGCCGCTGAGACCCAGCGTTGCAATCCATTCCGTAACGTATAGGTTCGCTCATCAAATTGATCAGGTAGTGTTCCCCCATACGTATTGAAAATCAAACGTCGTCTAAAATGTTCTTGCGAATTATCATCCACGGGATTGTAGAGTGGAAACCTGTCAAAATTCGCATTGCTATCGGCATAGAGGAAATCACTTTCCCAAACAACCTTGTGGGCTATTCCATGCACATCGAACAAACGACTCTGCATATTAGGATAAAGCTGCCACATCGGTAGTGATGTTCTCACGCCAGCCTGTCCTGTGAGACGTGACACATCGTCTTGAGTAACATCTTCCTTCCAAAAACCTGCTTCGCCGGAGACATAGGGATTCAATTTAACTGGTCCCATGTCAAATGGGAGACTCAACTCTTGCCGAGTCACAGCCACCAAACCTTCGCTGTCTGTTTCCCAAGGACGCAAAGCGAACTTGGCTGCATCTTGAGGAGCGGTTGGAGTCGTTGCCGTTTGTTGATGAGCATAACCCGCAAAAGTATGTGAATACCAAGTCATTCGCTCAAAGAGGGGCTGACCAAGCCAATACCAATCCAGTCGCGGCAACCACTCGGTCTCAGTAAAAAAGTCGTTAACGCGGGCTTGGCCCCAAATATCGAACATTTGATTGTTGTTGTAACGACGCAAGCGCAAAGCAGTCGAGTAGTCCTTATCTTGATCCCATGATTGCTCCAAGTATTGCTCTAAGAAGTTGCGATCACTGATATACCCAACCTCAGCCCAAAACTCTGTATCAGCATTGAGTAAATGTTTATGACGCAGCAGGAATCGCCCCCGTTTATCCGCTTCTGGAACCATCCTGACACGATCTGATCCCAGTGTGTCCAGGCCACTATCGTCTATTCCCCAGAAATCAACTTCACCCACCGCGCGCCCTGGTACCAAGAACCAGGGAAGATCATAATTGAAGTTCGTACCGAGAGCGAAACCTCGTTCGCTAAAGTAGTCGGTAGACAACGTCCATTCGGTTCCATCAGCACCATTGATTCCCAGGATTTGGTAGAGATCCCAATCCAACATGGCTTGAGTGCCGAAGATATCATCGTTCTTTAATTTGACGCCCGTGAGATAAAAATTAGGGCGAGCCAAGTTCGTTGTCATCACGGGCCAATACAGAACAGGCACTCCTTCCAGATAGACAAAATTATTGCGAGTGCTAGCCATCATCTCTGTTTTATTATCTGCAAAGCCAGGTAGCCCAGCCATCAAACCCGAATCGTTAGGGCGACGATCTTCTAGCTCAATCCTCTGTGCCTGCAACCAATATCTCGGCACACCCAAACGACTACTCGTCAAAGCAGCATCATAGGCCAGGAAATTTTGTCGATTACGCTGTTGCAGCACTTCTGCTTTTAGTCTTAACAAGCCCTGATATTCGGGAACTGGCGTCAATACTTCGGCAGACAAAATCATCCCATATTCTTGCGATACGTTGTAATACATCCGCTCGGCAAAAATGACTCGCTGCCCCTGACGAAAGACGATATTTCCTTCGAGATAAAGTTCAATTTGCTGACCACTTAAATCCGCTGCCCCTGAACTGAGATCAAGTCCTGCCAGGTTAGGCATCCAGACAATGGCACGATCGGTTTCGATATCGATACTCCCCAACTCCATGACGGAACCATCGCTGGCAACATACTGCGAATCGGCAATATGAATGAAAACGCCGCGAGTGATCTCGGCGACCGAATCCCCTTTGTCTGGACGCTGAGCCAAACGAACTTGAGGAGGCGTACTGCTCCGCCCGCGAACCGTAATGCTTTTAGCGGACAAAGGTCCGTTGACAGCTGTCGCGTTGCTAGGGACTGATGGCGCGAAAGGAGATGTAGCAGCGCCACTGACCAGGGGTGGTGGGGCAGTAAGGGGAGCTGGTAGCATATTGGCAGGAGCAGATACCGGTGGTTGATTCGGTATCAGCGGTGCCGTGGCTGGTGCCGATGGTGTAGGCATCGCAGGCCCAGATTGCAAAGTGACACCACCAGCAGGAAGTCCACCAGGCAAATTGGTACCACCGGTGGTTGGCAAACTTGGATCTGGAATCAAAGTTGCCGGTGCACTTCCGCTACCAGTTGTCCCAAGTGTATTCGGTGCTCCTAAGAGACCGGGTGGTGAGCCGGGATTGGATAGAGTTGATGGTGGATTGGCCGGAGTGCCGAACTGAGCCAATGTTACTGCGCTATCATAGTGTGGTAAGGCTGGAGCCGTCTCGGTCGGCATCAACTCCCATTGAATAGATGGGAACTCCACGTTGTTGAAAGAAAATAAGCGTCCATCCCAGGAATCTGCTTCGAGCCTTTGAGTGCTCCCCCAACTCCCACGAAAATTTCCTTCGCAGTAAACAATTATTTTTTGTGGTGCTCGTTCACGCGAAGAACTATCGCTCGAATTTTGAGTGGACTTTCTCTGATTCAAGTTGTCGCTGTCGGATCCAAGCAATGCGGGAGCAGCAGTTCTATCGAGCGATGTAGGTACAACAGTTCGATCGATCCAAAGAGTTATCGAATCCGCTGTCAGTTCGATATCACCTTGAGTGACACGAGCCCCACCATTAAGTCGGTAGATGCGATAATCACCTCGATCCCATCGTTGTCCGGCATCGCCAGATACTCGAATCGAGCGCGTCGGATCGCCTTGCGGATAATCGATTTGTTGAGCGGGCAACCAGCCAACGAACATGAACAACAGCAACAGCCAAACTGCCGAATAAATCGCGCTACATCGGAAAGCTCGGCCTCTGGAACCGAGACCGCTGGAACTCACACAGACATCGTGATTTGAGTTTTGCGTTTGATCCGCCCCGGATTTCCGCGCGCAAGCTGATCGGTCACGGACGGGCCGATCCAAGTTCAATAGCGGATAGAAATCGAGGGCTGAACGGTTCAGTAGGGCATCCTTGCCAAAATCACCTTTTTCTCGGCCCAGAAGTAAACTTTTCCTAAAGTTTGGGCGGCGGAGTATAGAAAAGGGGCCGGTAATGCCTCAAGGTGAATAGTCCACAATCTTGTCTGTAAGTGAAAAACCTTTTTACGACAACGAGCCAAAACCCCACCTTTAGGGAATCTCTTTCTTAATTTGACTCGTTCGCACAATGTTTAGGGGTTGCCCAAACCCCGGTTGGTTCGTCAAGATCGATACATTCAGGCGCAAAGTCACGATTCGACTTGGCGCCGACTGCGGTTTCTCGGATATCTTGCGACATACGCCCAGGACTGGAAGGCTTGTTTTCCTATCCCCTTAATCTGAGTGGGGTGCCCACAAAGGTGCCAATCAGTTAAAATAGGGAAGCTGGCTCGAAGCGGCGCGCATGTTCGTTGACAACTCATTGTTCTTTGAAGGTACCTTAGCATGGCAGATGCCAAGATTCTTGGTGATGAAGATCCGTCTGTAGTCGCCAATGGTCAGTTGCCACCTCCTGTTGATAGTGATCCAGCGGAAACCGCTGAGTGGTTGGGATCGCTAGAGTATGTTTTAAAAAGCAAAGGCCCAGAAAGGGTCAAGCAGTTATTTCGGGCCTTGGAAACGATGGCGCGCAAGGAGGGAGTCGACCTCCCCAAGGACCTCAACACTCCTTACATCAACTCGATACCGGCCTCCAAACAACCTCCCTATCCTGGCAACCGGGAAATCGAGCGCCGCATCAAGAGCATTATCCGCTGGAATGCTATGGCGATGGTGGTGCGAGCCAACAAAAAATACGATGGCTTGGGTGGGCACATCAGCACTTACGCCAGTAGCGCCACACTTTACGAAGTAGCCTTTAACCATTTCTTCCGTGGACGTGGCGAATCAGGTTACGACGGCGACTTGGTTTATTTCCAAGGACACGCCTCACCTGGTATGTATGCTCGCGCCTTCTTAGAAGGTCGGTTAA
>JAUMAI010000311.1:22672-31158 GCA_032116775.1 Pirellula sp.
ACGAAAGAGAATCTGGAGCACTTCCGCCGCGAATTGCAACCGACCAGTGGGCTCTCGAGCTACCCTCACCCTTGGTTGATGCCTGGCTTCTGGGAATTCCCGACCGTTTCGATGGGTCTAGCTCCCATCATGGCAATTTACCAAGCGCGTTTTAATGAGTACCTGAAAGATCGTGGGCTCAAAGATACGTCGAAGCAAAAAGTATGGGCCTTCTTAGGCGATGGCGAATGTGACGAGCCAGAGACTTTGGGTGCAATTACTTTGGCAGGTCGCGAACGCTTGGATAACTTGGTCTTTGTGATCAACTGCAACCTGCAGCGTCTCGATGGTCCAGTGCGCGGTAATGGAAAAATCATTCAGGAACTTGAAGCTCTTTTCCGTGGTGCAGGCTGGAATGTACTGAAAGTTGTCTGGGGAGGAGATTGGGATCCATTGCTGGATCGTGATGAAAAGGGAATGTTGGTCGAACGCATGGGAGAAGTGGTTGACGGTCAGTACCAGAAGTACGTTGGTATGCCGGGTTCTTACATTCGCGAACACTTCTTCGGAAAACATCCCGAACTATCGCAACTGGTCGCCAATTTCTCCGACGAAAAATTGGAGAAGATGCGCCGCGGTGGTCACGACCCCGAGAAGGTATTCGCTGCTTACAAAGCCGCGATGGACACCAAGGGTCAACCCACGGTTATTCTCGCCAAAACGATCAAAGGTTATGGCTTAGGCGAGCAGGGCGAAGGTCGCAACATCGCTCACAACAAGAAGAAGGTCAACGAACAGGAATTATTGGAATTCCGCAGTCGCTTCGGTATTCCAATTAGCGACGATGAAGTGGGTGAAGCTCCATTCTACAAGCCACCCGAAACGAGCGTTGAGATCCGGTATTTGAAAGAACGCCGCAAGGCACTCGGTGGCTCCCTGCCATCCCGCCCAACGGAACATCCTAAAGTGGAAGTACCAACTCTCGAAGAGTACAGTCGCTTCTTGGAGTCCAGCGGTGGTAAAGAGATGAGCACCACCATGGGCTTTGTTCGCTTGCTCACTAAGTTGGTCAAAGATGGCAAGATTGGACGCAACATTGTTCCAATCGTACCTGACGAATCGCGTACCTTCGGTATGGAAGGGATGTTCCGCGAAGTTGGTATCTATGCCCACAGCGGCCAGCTTTATGAGCCGATCGATTCCGAAGAGTTGCTGTACTACAAAGAGGCCCAAGATGGGCAGATTCTGGAAGAAGGCATCACCGAAGCGGGCTCAATGGCGAGTTTCAACGCTGCTGGTACAGCCTATTCATCCCATGGAATCAATATGATTCCATTCTACATCTATTACTCGATGTTCGGATTCCAACGCATCGGTGATTTGATTTGGGCTGCTGCCGATATGCGAGCCAAAGGCTTTCTGATCGGTGGAACAGCCGGACGCACAACGCTCAATGGCGAAGGGTTACAGCACCAAGATGGTCATAGCCATCTCAATGCGATCGCCTTCCCAACCGTCCGTGCATACGACCCAGGCTTTGCCTACGAAACCACCGTGATCGTTATGGATGGATTGCGCCGGCTGTATCAAGAAAACGAAACAGCAATCTATTACATCACCGTTGAAAACGAGAATTATGAAATGCCTGGCATGCCTACAGGTGTTGAAGAAGGCATCATCAAAGGTATTTACAAACTTCAGTCCAATGATGTTCCTAATGCTCGAGCACGAGTGCAGTTGTTTGGTACCGGCGCCATTTTGAGAATGACGATCCAAGCTCAACAATTGCTGGCCGAACGTTTCAACATCGCCAGCGATGTCTGGAGCGTGACCAGTTACAACGAATTGCGACGCGATTGCCAAAGTTGCGAACGTTGGAACATGCTCCATCCTTCAGAGACGCCTAAGCAAAGCTACCTTGAGAAAGTTCTCAGCGGCGTGAAAGGTCCCTTTATCGCTGCCAGCGATTATGTTCGCGCAATCCCTGAGCAACTGCTCCGTTACATCCCAGATGACTACTTTGTCTTGGGAACCGATGGAATGGGTCGCAGCGAGACTCGCGAAACGTTACGTCGTCACTTCGAAGTGGATGCTGAATCGATTGCGATTGCAACTCTTTATCGCTTAACCAAAGCTGGAGTTGTTTCGACTGCCGAATTCAACCAAGCGATCACAGACCTCGGTTATGATCGCGAAAAGGTCAATCCGCTTTACGCTTAAGTTTGACTGATTGGGGGGCAACCATGCGTTGCCTCCTTTTGTTTGTTTAGTGATCATTGATTCGAATTTCGATTTTGTGGCCCTTGATAATTGTGGTCTTGTTCCCGTGCTTGATGCCATTTGCTGCACAAGGTACGGATCAATCATTCACCTTTGTAAACGATAGAAATCAACATGGCTGTGGAAGTTAAGCTACCTTCACTCGGTGATGGCATCGCGGCTGGAGATGTGTTGGAGATTTTGGTGGCCGAAGGAGCGACCGTTACCAAGGATCAAGGTCTACTAGAACTTGAAACCGACAAGGCAACCGTGACAGTACCTTCGCCGGGAGCAGGCAAAATTGCCAAGATCCTGGTTAAACCTGGCCAGTCCGTAGCGGTCGGCTCAGTGATTGCAATTCTTGAACCCAGCGGAGCTGCAGCTTCGGCTCCAGCCGCCGCCCCTAAACCTGCAGCCCCCGCTGCACCACCGCCCGCACCCGCACCTGTCGCTCCACCACCGGTGGCTGCCGCACCAGTACCTCCACCTCCTAAACCAGTCCCGGTTGCTCCAGCACCTGTTGCTGAAGTGGCTGCCACCACTCCAGTTGCTGCTCCTATTGCAGCCCAAGTCGCCCCAGCTCCCCTGGGCCCTGCGACAGATAGTGGAATCGTTCCTGCAGGTCCTGCCGTTCGTCGCTTTGCGAGAGAAGTCGGTGTCGACCTCACTCAAGTCACCGGCTCCGGTGATGGTGGACGAATCACCCGCGAAGATGTCTTGGCCGTTGTTCGTCGAACCAGTCAAGTTGTTCGCTCCGCTCCCGGTCAAACATCGCCAGCAACTAGTGGCGCTTCCGCAACTCCCAGTGCCGGAGGATCGGGGGTCAATGACGATTACGGACCGATTCGAGTCGAGAAAATGGCCAAGATCCGTAAGACGATTGCTAACCAAATGCATCGTTCTTGGTCGACCGTTCCTCGAGTTACCAACTTTGACGACGCAGACGTTACCGAGCTGGAAGCCTTCCGTCAGTCAAGCAAAGACGATTATGCTGCTCGTGGAATCAAACTGACAACCATGCCGTTTTTGATCAAGGCGGTAGCGACTGCTCTTCGTAACCATCCATTGCTCAATGCAACCATCGATATGGAAAATGAGCAAATCATCTACAAAGAGTACATCAACATCGGTATCGCTATCGACACCGATCGTGGCTTGGTTGTGCCCACTCTTAAATCGGCTGATCGCATGTCGATACCCGACATCGCTAAGGCTTTAGGTGATATGAGCGTTCGAGTTCGCAACGGTGATTTTGGTGTCAATGATTTGCGTGGTGGCTCATTCACCATCAGCAATCTCGGAGCGATTGGTGGAACCTACTCGACTCCAATCGTTAACGTTCCGGAAGTCGCGATTCTGCTGGTCGGCCGCTCGCGCAAGATGCCTTGTGTGATGGATGACGACAGCATCGTTTCGCGTCTGATGATGCCGCTGAGCCTTTCCTACGATCATCGCTTGGTCGATGGTGGAGCTGCAGCGAGATTCCTGAACGATATCATCGGTTATCTAGAAGCCCCAAGTCGCCTCTTATTGGCGATTTAGGTCCTTACCCACATCCCTGACCTATCCTACAATTCTGGGTAACTTATCCTACAAGTTTTCCGAACGCTGAGGCCCCAACGCCTCAGCGTTTTTTTATGCATTCGCACTCTTCATGACACTCGCCTGAGCGAGCCATAAGCCCTTCCTTCTTAGCGGTGTGGGGTGGTCGCTAGTATCGATCAACTCTTTTCAAATTACTGACGGCAATACGCTGGAACACAAAAACAAGCCAACTAGCGCGACTCAACCAATACAGGTGCTTGCTCGCGGATTGGCCGATTACCAATGAAGATCGGCCGAAATAAACCACCGGCACCTTGCCAATCCTGAATCCTCACCGCGATCTCCAACTCGCCATCGGCCACAGCTTTCGCGGGCAATATAAAACTTTTTCGTAACTCAAAGGCTGTTTGCTTCAGTACGGGATCACCACCACTACCTATTAACTCTCCATCTACGAACAACTCAAAATAATCATCCGCTCCAGTGAAATGAATAAATAGCGATTCCTCAGCACTCTTCACTTTCAACTCTTCAGGTATGTTTACAGCCGTATAATACCAAGCCCAACCATCCAAACTTTCATACCCATGTGCTTCCCAGTGCTTGTCGATGGTGATCGGCGCCCAATCGTTCTTTGGAAAACTTGCGTCGAACCATTTCTCTTTTACCCCAAGATTGCGTTCATCAGGTCGAAAGACCCATTTCGCATCAGCAAGGGACTTCGCTTTTGAGTCGATTTCACTAGCAATCGACTCCAGCCATTCACGACCAAGGGCCCGAACTTCAACAGCATCATCTGCGATACAGCGGATATATTGCTGGAGCAACTCGTAATGCATGATACTTGGCTGCTTCCCCATACCTAAGCTTGATGCTAACCAACGCCCATTCCCGACGCGACAATCGAAGGCTAATAAGTGTGAACGATAAGACTTTAAATCATGATTATCCCACAAGAAGGCGATGGGAGTTACTGCGGAGAAAAGAGGGCTATCGAACATGACTGGACCAGACCAATCGAAATGCTGTATATCGCTCAGCATCGAACGTGAATAGTGATTCCAAAATGAGTGCTCGGGGCCATGAATAGGACCACCCCGCAAAAACCAATGCTCCCGAACAGCCAAACTACCGGGTGCGTTCTCCGGTAACATGACAACTCGAGCTCCAGCCAACGCTGCCTGCCACAGCTGGCGATCCCAACGTCTTGTCAAAATGATCCCCTTGGTTTCGATACCATCCCAAGGAAGACTCTTAATTTTTGGGCACTCAGGCAGAGCGCATAACGCCTCTAACCACTGACTAAGCGACGAGTGATGAAAAATCTTCTGTTCGTCGGCGTGGACTCGCGGGGCGATCCAGAGATCCCAATGATTGCTGAGCGAACGCGCATCTGAAGTCTGAACTTCCAATCGCCACAATTCTGCTTCCGACACGACGGGAAATCTTAAGGGAATAGTTGCCGTTTTTCTTCCTTGTCCATCCGAAGAGAAGCTCAGTTCTTGTAACTGAGTTGCCGCTGCGTCACCTGGCTTAGACCACCGCCATTTCGCTTTTTTGAGATCTATCTCACTTCCCGTCGCATGTACGAAAGCGACTTCGATATTGATTTGCTCACCGCTAAAAAACAATCGACGGTCTTCGGGCGTTCTCAGAGCAAACATTGAATCACGATGCCAGGAAAACTCATCCGGCGTCCACTTCCACTGGCCCGCTCGATCGACCATTCCCATCGAAGCGAGTGGAAAGTCACGAATAACGCTCACAACATACCCCTGATCCGGAAACCGATCTCGAAAGGTTTCAATTTGAAATTTCCGCATCAACCAAGCATAGCGTCGCGATGACGTGGACAGTTCAGTTAGCGCCACAGGCAATGCCTGTTTTTCTAAGCTGCTTTGATACTCAGCCAGCTTGTCAGCCGACAGTGGTGCATGAACTCCCTCAGCAGCAGCTCCAGCTTGGACGAGTTCTTGCTGGGTTATCCAAGTATCAGCCGCTATCGCTTCTCCCAATAAAAGTGGTTTAGGTTCGCGCTTGCTGATGTAGTCGTCGAGCTCATCGAGCTTTCCCCGCCAAGTGTGATTGTTGCCATAGGGATGGTCATCATAGAAGTCATGCACGCGATTCCACTGAATCCAACTACTATCATCCTCGACGACCGCGCCTGGGATTGCTCGATGAGCAAGCTGATAGAGATCCTGAATAACCTTTAAGTCTGCTCCCGGACCAGTCTCACACGTCAGCGACCGAATCACCACACTGGGATGATTGCGATCGTAGTGAAAAAACTCTTTGAATTCGCGTCTAAGCTCAGGAAGCTTAGTAGCGGAAAAATCTGGATGCCAAGTTGGATATTCCATCCACACCAAGACCCCCATTTCGTCTGCCATTTGCAGATAGCGTTTCGGGGGTATCCATAAGCAGAACTTCATCAGATTGAAGCCATACTTTTTGGCATCTATTAGTTCCTGTCGCATCCATTCGGGACTAGTGGAAGGTGAAAGTCGTGGAGGAGCGTAGCCCCAATTCAGCAGACCACGCACAGCGACTGGGCTTCCATTGAGCAACAATTTCCTTCCATCGACCTTGAACTCACGAATCGCTGCCTTGGTTACCAAGAAATCGATAGGCCGACCCGTTGCCAGCTCTACCAGACGGATTTCGACTTCATATAAAAAGGGATCCTGTGGTGACCAGCGTCGAATGGTGACTGGCTGGATCTCACCAACACCTCGCATCGAATGGTGATGCTCCTCGGCCTGAGGATCAACATTCGCTGTATCTTGCCATGTCAGTTCCCGCCAGCTTGAAACGGTCGTCTCACTCTCTCGCAGACGATACTCCAGCCGAAACGCTTTGCCGTTTTCCATATCGAGATTTGCCACGGGCACATCAAGCTCGATTCGATCTCGTTCCCTAAATCCACCAACACGAAGCTGTAAGTCATCGATATGTATAGGACTTTGTGTGCCAATCAATCGCACGCTCTTCCATAACCCGCCAAAATGTGGCACGACGATCGGCAGAAATCCTTGCGTATTATGCCCAACTAATTCATCTAGTTCGATTTCAAGTTGCGGTTGATAGCTGGCGGACTGCTTCTTGAGCCAGTCCGTGATATCGATACGAAAGGGAGTCCAACCCCCGAGATGTTTGCCAACAACTTGTCCGTCGATTCGAACCATTGCCGCAGTCGCCGCTCCATCGATTTCCAACCACCATGTAGCAAATTTTTCTATAGGGACACGTTGAGTAAGTTTGGTTCGATAGATCGCTTTTCCATCAAACTTTTCACCCAAGACAGATTCCCATTCACGCCCGATCTCGATGGGTACGATATTCCCCGGTTTGACGTGGCTGTTGTCACTGGTAAGAGGCTCAATGGTCCAGCCTTCCGCAAGATCTATCTCAAAGCGAAGTTGGGGCTCTTGAGCCTGGAGCACCTCTTGAATGACAAAGCACTGAAGTAAGAGCGATATAAGATAGAAACACAAACCGACGTGTATCTTTGACGACATGAGGTAAACCTCTTTGAGAATGCACATTACTAAAGAGCTAACCAGTAAGCGAAGGCTCCGGTTAGCTCATCTTTTTAGTACTTGCCGGATCATTTCTGTGATAATCGAGTATTGATCTGGTCAATAACCGATTCTAAGTCGGCAACACTGTCAATTACGAAATCAGCCCCACCAGCTCGAAATAGTTCGCGAATAGCGTTTTTTCGCTGCTCGCGATCTTCGATTGGCAATTGATCTAATTCGTGTTTTGATAACCCCATACAATTGCCAGTTTCAACAACGCCAACAGTCCACGCTCCCGCGTTGATACCAGCTTGTACTCCCACCAAAGTATCATCAACGACGATCATCTCACGCATAGGATAAACATCCACCATCTCAGCAGCGCGAAATATCATCCACGGGGCAGGGCGACCGGCTCGGGCATCCTCCGCACATAGGACAACCTCTGGTCGATAGCCTTGCTTAGCAGCCTCAGCGGTCACGACTTGCATTAACTCGCGTGTATAGCCAGTTGATGACGTAATTCTCAAACCTGCATTTTGGCAGCGTTGAACCGTTTGCGCGACCCCAGGAATCATTTCGCAATGTTGGGCTAAGACACTTTTTTGCAACGGAATAAAATCCTCATATAGACGATCAATGTCTTGTTCCGTTGGAAGCTGACCAAATTGTTCTTGCCATAAACGGGCGATTCGAGGCATATGAATCACAGCGGCGATATGAGCGCGTTTGGCCATTCCCATCGGTTCGCGGGCTTCCGCTGCGGTAATGTTGATACCTTTTCGCCGAAAAACTTCTACGAATACTTCGGCGGGAGCTAAGCTTCCAAAATCAAGCGTGGTACCTGCCCAGTCCAGCATCAAGGCGCGAATTCTTTTTGCGTTGGCCATATCTTTCCTCAGAACACCTAACCATCAGCTACGTTGTAATTTCGTTCTTCACGATGTTAACCAACATCGCCAGGCTTGTCTTTACCCTAGCTTCGATGGACATACCGAAAAGATCTCATCTCCCATTCTACGGCCATAGTGATATCGTCTCACTCGTTGCGAAGGCTAGGTTTGGTGCAGTTTGAGTTCAAACCTACAAACGACTCACTAACGCCCAAACAGCATTGTCAGACACTCGATTCGAGGGAGCACCCAAACGGTAGCAGACCTAGCCTGATGCCTCGTTTAA
>JAUMAI010000312.1:0-829 GCA_032116775.1 Pirellula sp.
TTTCTTGCCCCGAATAGCTTAAGCCTGAGAGCTTCCTGCGCGCCCCAAAGAAAAAAGAGCTCAAGCCAGACAGCTTACCTGCAGCGAAGCGCCCCTGCATCGAATGAATTACTTACCTGCCAATTCGCGTACGGTCCTTAAATTCATAACATCGAAATCTTCGCCGCTCTCTTCGTCATTGCCCTTGGGAGTTTCTAAATACATCGGGATAGCTCGTAAAGATTTGTTGTGCAACCAGCGTCGGAAACCTTCCGCCCCGATTGTCCCTTGGCCGATATGTTCATGTCTATCGACTCGGCTCCCACATCCTTTCTTGCTGTCATTGAGATGCAGCGCAGCAACTCGATCTATCCCAAAATGTTGCTCGATATCATGCAACAGTTGCTTCAAACCTGACGCCTGTGACAGATCATAGCCAGCCGCCATCGCATGACAGCTATCGATACAGACACCTATGCGCGATTCGTGCGCGACCGCTGCCAATATCCTACCGAGATCAGCGATATCCGCCCCTAAATTTGATCCCTGACCAGCCGTATTTTCCAACAACAACTTAGCTTTGCATTTCGGCGTTCTCTGGAGAACAATTTTTATCCCCTCAATGATTCGATTCAGCCCTTCCTCGGGTGTACTGGTGGTGTACGAACCAGGATGAACCACGACTCCTTCGAGATGCAGCGAATTAGCTCTCTCTAATTCATCGACCATTGCAGCGATCGATTTATTCCAGAGTTCATCGGCTGGTGCAGCGAGATTGATCAAATACGAAGCATGTGCGATGGGGCGTTGGATGCCGGTCTCTTGAATCGCTGTCGCAAATTTCGCGAGA
>JAUMAI010000312.1:839-10821 GCA_032116775.1 Pirellula sp.
AGATCTTCCTCAACAAATGGCTTAGCGCTCCATTGGTTATTATTTTTAGAGAAGATTTGAACGCACTCGCAGCCAACTTCTTTTGCCCGCTCCACGCCCCGCCAAACGCCACCTTGTGTCGACATGTGGGCGCCAACTACTAATGCCATCTTCACTCAGCCTTGTTGATGAAATTAAAATCCATTCGCATCGACGATAATTGAGAAAATTATCATCAAGACATAACCCCCGAAACATAACACGGACAACAACGTGGAGGCCATGCCCAAGTAATAACCCGTTTGTAACGTGCCCTTGGTGTTCGGATCCAATTGCCCATCGCGCATAGCTCTCATGTCTTGAGCCCCCAAGATCCAAGCAATGATCCCCAAGATAGTCGCGAATGGTCCACATGTGACAAGTAGCACCAGCGACAATATGCCAATGGTTAGAATCACTCCCGACCGATCCTGACGCGAGTAGGCGTACTGATATTGGGGCGTCGTGTAGGGACTCGCTCCATTGGGCGAACGATCAGCGTAGGGATTCACCGAAGAAGAAAAAAGCAAAGTTGCGGAAGCTATTTGCCAAGCTCCACTTTCCCCGCGCCGCACGCGATAATTCGCTCCGACTCGTCCCTGATTCTTCCAAGCAACTAAAGTGTTCCAATCGACAGGACCATAAACTTCGCCACCGGGCATCTCCAAGTAATAGAGGCCTGCTCCTGCTTCTTCTCTCGCAGCTGAATCTGGGCTTTTTGCAAATGGACTTCCAATATCGCCAGTGCTTTCGCTCGCCGAAAAAGTAGATCCTTCGCTTCCGAAGGTTGCTCCCGACGCTTCTCCAGCTCCTTGGGTTGGCGAAGCTTGACTCGATAGGGGCGATAATGTTTCTGGTTGAGAACCAAGTGGAGTTGGCGAATTGTTAGCAGAACTCGAATCACCAGGAGCTTGCGTCCCACTTCCGCTCGTGTACCCCGAAAAACCTCTGGCCGTATCACCAGAGTTCATACCACCAAAATCAGAACTGCCAGTACCTAATGGTGAACCAAAACTAACAACCGGGGTGGAAATGCCGCCATCATTTGGAACCACTTGAACGGTTTGGCAACTTGGACAGCGTGCCTGCCTACCAACGTATTCATCGGCTACCGAAAGAGTTTTGCCACAACTGCAACAAGGAAACTGAATCGCCATGAATGCATCTCTTTTAAAAAGTGGCTATTGCACGCTGCGTTTGCAAAATGGTGTTCGCGCAAAATGACTCTTCGGTTGCCTACGCTAGAAGAGCCTACGATGCACATGCTGCAGAATAATGCGTCACTCCCCCTTAAGCTCCAACATGACGCTCAGGGAAAAGATAAATGAAACTTTTACCTAATCGACCACCATAGTTACCAGCAGATATTTTAACCAAACCTGGCGTAGGCAGGGCCGCCTCAATAGCAGCTTGTGTGGCTGCTGAAATCGAGGCTAGATCTTTGCCGTTGATGATTATTTCTTGGATGCTCGTAACTCCATCAGGCACTCGCGACGCAGCCCCCAATTTTGTCTTGAGGGTTGGGCAATACTCAGCAAAAGTGCTGGCAATCAAAAACTTGTAACTACTGCCCGCTTTCGAGGCGCTAGACGCGACTCCGCCTGGGAATGTGGTGATCGTATCGGGACATTGATCAACGGCTAAAGCGGCTCGTTCGGCAGCTTCCAGGGCGGCGTCTTCCGTACTGCCAAGAAACCAGAGATTGCCACCCATCACACCATCTTGAAATCCAAAACGACGCGACAGAAAGAACTCACCTCCCAGCGTCGGAATGACCCAGCCTGGCACTCCATAACGAACTTCGCGTTGTTGGTGTCCATCACCGAAAAAAGCGATCTTCTTACCGAGCTTATAGTACGGATCGGTGTCGAGTCGGTTGAATAAACGCGTGGTGGGACAGGTCAAGACATTCTGGCTTAAGCGAGCTAGGAGCACTTTTTCCAAATGCTCCACTCGATCTTTTCGAAACCGAGGAACGTGGAATTGCACAATCGCGCCGATGCGGCCATCGGGGGTTTCCTGGCCAGACGATGTTCCATCCAAAACCTGCGAGACCCCCGCTTCGCAATCGCACATAATTGTGCTGCTGGCATGCCCAGTTACCGCATGACAACAATGATCGAGCCACTTACGATCTTTGGCTGTAATCAAGACTTCAGCGTAGATACTGCGGAAACCTTCAGCATAAGTATCATCCACTAGCTGCTGGCGTAACGTGGCTAGATCCGCCATATCCGAAATCCTTTTTGCATAGAACTCTGAATAGAACTTACGTCACCAGAGAGTTGAGGAAGCGAGGCAGTTTGCTTGGAGACTCTCGCGACCTACTTAGCTTGTGCAGGGCGACCGCGTCCTACATAAACAGCATCCTCAGTCACTACCTTATCCATGTAGATGTCATGATGCTCGCAAGGGATCTCGTCGAACAATTGACATTCGAAGGAGAGTGCTACTAGAGGTGCATCCAAGCGAGCATGTTGCAGCAACTTGTCGTAATAGCCTTTACCATGACCCGTTCGGCCACCGTTTCGATCGAAGGCGACGCCTGGAACCATAATCAGGTCGAGGTCTTCAGGTTGCAGATGCTTTTCTTTAACGGTGCGTAACTCTTTCCGTGGTTCCAAAATGCGATACATGCCCAATTCGAGCTCTTCCATATTCTCTAAATGGAACAACTCGAGTTCACCATCGAGGCAATAAGGAACGACGATTCGCTTGCCGCTTAGCAGAGCAGCAGGCAAAGCTTGTCGGGTACGCACTTCATCGCGAACATCCACATAGAACATGACCGTCTTAGCAGCGGCGTACTCTGGCAACCCCATGAAGCGTTCGCAGATCTTAACGCTTACCTCATCCTTGTTGGCCTGGTTGCGGCGATTTTCATGCGCCTGCTGACGAATGGCCTGTTTTCGTTCACTAACCGAGAGAGAAGTCGTGTCGCTCATCGAAACGTGCACCCATGCCTAAAAAAACGAATAAACCAGCTCCGTCAGGAACCGCAATTTAAGAATACGCAATGTGAAAGAACAAATTGGCCGAGACCGTTTTTGAAACTGCGCAGCTCACTTGAGTCGCCAGTCGCACCCACGGTCTCGTCAAGGATCGAGTTTGCAACGCTTTGGAGCAGCACATGGCCGGGCCAGGCACTGCACACCCAAACACCAACCGAAGCATACCTGAACATGCGGATAAGCGGGCGTACGCCGACGGGCGTTAAAGCCTCGAAGATCCTCAGGTTTTGCGGTCGAGTTTGGTCAAGAAGGTCGCTTTTCGCTCGGTCTCTCATGGTAGCAAGCGCAACCGAATCTTCCAGTACTCAACTGGTGAACAATTTGATTCGTTTCGGCATAGACCTAGGCCAGAAAGCCTTGAATGGAGAGCCTGGGGGAACTATTCTCAAAGGGTAAGTGGTCCGATTCGCTGGCCATTTACTGCTTTTTGTTGACTACGGTTCGATTTCTAAGTGCATCGGCGGCCGGAGAACTGGCATGATCGTGTGGCCAATCCTGTGGATTCTCGCTTTTGTCGCAATGGTTATTGCCACCATTGTGGTCGCTGTTGCTGAAGGTAAAGCGCGTCGTCGTCAGGCCGAAGTGGTTCGCCAGCAACAAGCCGCTCTGCAGCAGGCCGCCATGGGTGACAGCTCCAACATGGGTGAAGCGGCCGCAATTGATGATGGTTTTGGCGTCCCGGGACAAGGCGACTTTGCCAACTTCGATGACTTCAAATAAGCCCCTTCTTTAATCAGGCTTATTGCCATATACTTCTCTTCCGGTGTGAGTCGATTGTACCGCCGGACCAAGCAACGAGCGATCGATGCTCGTGTTCTGCGCAATGCAATCTGACGTCCTGCAAGTTCGCTTTAACAGGACCTTTTCACGCTGATTTGCGAGTTACGCTCGCAGACCTAATAACATGCAACTATCGCGTTGTGAGCGTTGCATGTTAGAAACCTTCAGCTATCTCGTGTGGAAACGCAACCAAGCGTTGAATCCCCACGGGATAACCGCTGGATAAATATTTTAGGACTGCACGGCAAGCAGTCCTGTAGCTAGAAAACTCTTTGGGGAGGCGAGTGTCGGTGAAGGTGGAATCCCGCGCAAAGTTGGCTCTCGAAAACGGCACTGTTTACGAAGGCATTTCGATCGGAGCTTCTGGTGAGGTCGATGGCGAAGTTGTATTTAACACTTCGATGACCGGCTACCAGGAAATCTTGACCGACCCAAGTTATCGAGGACAGATTGTCACGATGACTTATCCCGAGATTGGCAATTACGGGGTAAACAGCGAAGACCTTGAAAGCAGCAAGCCTCAGGTCGCTGGCTTTATTGTTCGCACGGATAGCCGAATCCACAGTAATTTCCGCGCTCAATCGACATTACGCGACTATTTCATCAAGAATGGAGTGGTCGCGATCTCCGATATCGACACCCGTTCGTTGGTTCGCCAAATCCGAACCACTGGGGCTCTTAAAGGAGTTCTCTCGACCAGCGACATGGATAACGCCAGCCTAGTTGCCAAAGCGAAATCAAGCCAAGGCTTAGTCGGTCGAGATTTAGTAAAAGAAGTCGTACCCGCAACGGTCCGTCACTGGAACGAACCGCTTCATCCGCTGGATCGCACGTTTATAGAAAGACCACAAAGCGATAATACTGCGGGACCTCATATTGTCTGCTTGGACTTCGGCATGAAGTGGAACATAGCCAGACACCTGCGCGATCGTGGAAATCGCGTGACCGTATTGCCAGGTACATCTTCGGCAGATGAAGTGTTAAAGCACAACCCAGATGGCATCTTTCTATCCAATGGCCCCGGCGATCCGGAGCCCTTGGTATATGCAATTTCTACCATTCGCAATCTGTTGGGAAAGAAACCAATCTTTGGTATCTGCTTAGGCCATCAATTGTTGTCGCTGGCCTGTGGTGCCAAGACGTTCAAGCTAAAGTTTGGACATCGCGGAGCCAACCAACCGGTGATGAACGAAGAGACGGGCAAAGTAGAAATCACCGCGCAGAATCATGGATTCGCCGTGGAAGAATCATCACTCCCTAGCGACCTGAAGATCACCCACAGGAATCTCAACGATAACACCATCGCAGGTGTTCGTCACAAGAGCCTTGCAGCATTCAGCGTGCAGTATCACCCAGAGGCTTCGTCGGGACCGCACGACAGCAGTTACTTGTTTGATGAGTTCCAAAAGTCATTGGCTAAGTCGTAGTCAGTGATGCTTTCGGATGTCGATACACGTACGTGATCCCAGGCAGCCGTGATCTCCGTATCGCAGCCGGAGAACTCTCGGATTAGATAGCCGCGTTTTGCGGCTATTGTATCGACTGGGGGAACTCTTTTGGCTTGCTGTATTTTGTCTCGAGTGATGAGAACGGCTCGACCAGCAGCGGCGACAAGTTTGCGGTAGTAACCATCTTCCGATAATTCGTGGTACCTAAGGTCGATTTTCTTTCGGACCATCCAGGCCGCGTTGGGGGCAACCTGCTCGAACATCCATCGCTTGGAGACCCAATCCACTTTTCCAAGCAGTTGCTGTTTCGCGACCGAATCATGCTTAGCAAGTTGCAATGAATCCAATGTTTCTTGCCAGAGGCGAACAATCCGCCATGCTTCAGCAGGCACTTGCCACGACTGCTGTAAGAAATCCTTAACCTGACTGAGATAGAATTGCTGAATTTCCAACGCTGTCCAGTTATGCCCATGAATATCCGGTAGCTTCGCAATCAACAATTCATCTCGAGCAACTCGACGCAAGGCCTCCAGAGGCGCGATTAATGTCGGTGGCTTCTCGGAAGCAGAAGCCTGCTCTGCCCAATCCAATACCAGGGCCGTAATGCCCGTTCGCAGATACTGGCTAACGGAAGACATACTAGAATCGCCTAGAGCGACTTGCACGCGTTGGCGTTGCCTGAGAAGTTTCCAAAAGGTTTTCCAAGGACGAGGACCAGGGGCACATAACATTTTGAGCCAATGCCCAAAGACGAATACGGGGCGACCTCCCCAATATCCTCCCAACCCAATCCATGAATCCACGACAGAAGCTTTAGCACCCAACCAAAACCTGCCAGCTCCATCTAAATGTCCAGCCCCATCCAAGATCACTCGCGTTGCCAAGAACGGCTCAAGCCGATTGCGTTGAAGAGTCAACACAGTCGATTTCAAGATCAAACTTAATCCGAATGCTAAAGGAGCATGGAGTACTCGCAATCCGAAAACAGCGCAGCGGAGAGGCAAACCGGAAAGGGGTGAAGCCGAACTTCTTGCCGCGGTTTGATTGACATCGGCAGAGGTATCTGGAGCGGTTGCTGAGTTTACTTCCGCACCGGTTTGGCTAGAGGCATTAGCGGACTCCAGTTGCATTACTGAGTCAGATGCCGCCTCTTCAACAGGAACTTGAGCGCGTTTACGTGCAAAGCGAAATACATTTCGCAGAGACTTCGCTGCGGTTGCCAGATACTGAGTTGACCAAGAGAGGAGTTGAATCTGCAGCAGCCACAGCGTTGAGAGCAGCCAATAAATAGCGACAACTGGCAACAACAAAAACATTAGCGTTCGGAATAACCAGAGTCGCCAACCCGAAGCGATCTCCATCTCATAGTTTTCTTGAATGCCATAGAAGTGGCCCACAGGATCGGCGGAGTTTTTAAGCAGCCGCAACCTTCCATTCCACGGAGTTTCTTCGAGAAGCTGTTCGAACAGCTCATCTTGCGCGATCTGATAGGCCAGCAATGTAGCAGGACTTCGACATTCCGGAGTTGCCCCCTCAATCAATCCAGTGACATCGCCGCGTTTGTTGACGGAAGTTTCTAAAGATACTGCACCGCCATTAGCCAGAAACTTACGATCATTGTGATCTGCTGATGCAAGCGGAACTTGAGTTTCTAGACGCAGGCAGAGAAAGTCAAAAATATCTTGACCGGTGGGTGGAGGCTGTGCTGATTTAGAAGACTCGAAAATCGCAGCGTATTCTGTTTCCAATCCGATGAGTCGATCTAGAACTTTCGGACTATTCGCCGTTCTGTTCCGAGCAGCAGCTCGCCACATACGTTTCGACTTGTTGCGTACAGTCCTTGCCAATGGAGTCCAAGACCTCAGCGTAGGGATGGCTTGCCGTCAAGTTCACCGTCGAGCCGATACCTTTTGATGACGCGTTGAACGTGTTGTCAATGGTCGTATTGGACGGCTCTGCCGCTCTCCATTGTAACGACTGGGACTTGATTTCCATACTTTTTAAGCTGTTTTGTTGGATCAAAAGAGAGTTGGCAATAGTGTGCGATCTGCGCGATCGAGGCACATTGGAAGGTTGCTCGATGTCATAGGGTTAGGCTATCTCAGTCGCAGGCCAATAGATTGGGACCTCACCCCAGGAGTGATCTCGTGCCCCACTAAACGTTTGGTGGATTCACTGGAAAACTCGATGCGGTTTCTCCCCAAACGATGCTATGCGTTTGCTGCGATCTGTCTTCAGTCGACAAACTCGGGGACCACCAAGCGATCGATGATGCCAGCTTCGTAACCCCGCTTTAATAACAATGCTACAGCTTCTCGGCCACGTTGACCGAAGTCGACCGTCCAGTCGTTAACATACATTCCGACGAACTGATCCGCCTTGCCGCGATCCAAGCCTCGTCCGAAGCCCAGAGCGTAATCCAAAGCTGTTTGGCGATGCTTCAAGCCGTGAACGATGCTTTCGCGGAGCAGACGATTGATCTCTCGAATGTTTTCGGCTCCGAGATCTTTGCGTATCCCGTTAGCTCCGAGCGGGAGTGGGTAACCCGTTTCGGCCATCCACCACTTACCGAGGTCAACAATCAGATGGAGCCCTTGATCTTGATAGGTCAACTGACCTTCATGAATCACCAACCCAGCATCGATCGCTTGGCCGTTGAAAGAGCCTTTTTCGACGATATCTAGAATTTCGTCGAAGGGTACGACGACGTATTTGAAATTGTCTTTGCCGAGCCATAGGCTCAATGAGAGGAAAGCTGTTGTGAGGGTGCCAGGCACCGCGATGGTTTTGCCGATCAGATTTTCGCGAGTCCAAGGCTCTCGTGCGACGACCATTGGGCCGTAATTATCCCCCATGCTCGCCCCAGAGCTGCAGATCATGTACTTATCGGCGAGATAAGCGTACGCATGCAGGCTGATGGCTGTGAGCTCCAATTCGCCGCTGAAGGCCCGACGATTGAGCGTTTCGATATCGACCAGTTCGTGTACGAAGCGGTATTTTCCGGTATCGAAACAATCTTTGGCCAAAGCATAGAACATGAAGGCGTCGTCGGCGTCTGGGCTGTGCCCAACACGAACCGTCAGCGCATTTTTCGAAGCCTCGTCAACTACAGAACCGGCGCTCATATGTTTACCCCTAACGAAAAATGGCGGACAAAGTTCGTAGTACTTTATCCGCCAATTCTCAAATTTCTCAACCGCCCTTGGCTGATTTCAGAGAAAAACATCTCCAGGGCAGGGTAGCTTTTTCAGATTTGCTTACTCGTAATCAGCTTCCTTGAGGATGTACATATAGTTTGGAGCATCGCTCGAGCGGCTCGCTGGCGTCATCAAAGATGTGTAAACATGGTAGCCCACCGAATCGCTGATGGTTGCAGTGTGACCATCTGCGAAAGCAACAGTCACAAGACCGGAATGGCCAGCGGAGGGGCGAGCCAACGATGGGATTCGATTTACTGCCATATTGACTTCCCATTTACGGCCATTGATTCGCTCTTCTGCGGCGGCTTGAGCCGCCGATGCGCGAGGCGGATTCGATGGGATATCGCTTCTGTAAAGCCAAACCATGCCGGTATCTGTACGGCTAGCGGAAGTTGAGATTCTCGAAAGATAATCTGCATCGCTGATGTATCCCCAAGGTCGGGCGATCATGTTTTCGGAGTAGAGCAAAGTGCTGCTCAAACCATCGCGAATGTCAGAAGCCTTGACCTCTACCTTGGTAACACCAAATGCAATCGCCGCAAGATTATTTCCCAATTCGTCAACACCGCTTGTGTCGACCAAGTTCATGAAAATACCATTCTCACGCTTCTGCGACTTGACTTCTGGAGACGCAGAGTAAAAGCCAACATCGTCCCAGAATCCGTTGTTGGAAACATAGGAATTTTTGGCGAACGGCTCATCCCCTTGAGTCAGGCTATCGGTAGGGCAAACGAAGGTGCTCACCGTAGGGCAAAACTCAGTCAGGGTTGAAAACATCGCAAAGCGATTGTCTGTCCAAATATCATATAGCTGATTCTGCTCGATACTGGGAAACAAAGCGACATGCCAGCTGCCAATGCGTCGAACCGTCGGAGAAATCTTGAAGCTCTCTTGGCAACCTGGATAACGTTTCTTGCTGGTCTCAAATTCAACGGTCGCCAAAGCGATCTGCTTGAGGTTGTTAGCACATTGAGTCCGTCGGGCAGCTTCACGTGCAGCTTGAACAGCGGGGAGCAACAAACCTACCAAAACCCCGATAATCGCTATAACCACCAAAAGCTCCACCAACGTAAAACCCCGTAGGTGTCTGGCACGCATGAGACTGCTCCTTTGAAACGTTAGACGAGAAGAACTAGGTAAGTATCCCGTGCTTTTAGCAAAAAGTCCATAACTCGCCCCGATATCCCTGCCGGAATGTCACTTTTTCCCCCCTTCATTCCGACCTCCAGCCTCCGCTGGGGACCTGGCACCGGTTGGTTTCAACGCAGCGGAGAGCTCTTTTGGCTTGAGTTATTTGAAGCAATGAGAGGACTCGCGCTTCCATCGGTTTCACCCTATCCCCAAGGAGATCGCAGCGCAGCGGAGAACTCTGTGGGAAGAGGGGAGCACTCAGGTAAGGAATCTTTCTCTTTGGGGAGCGCAGGAAGCTCTTTGGCTTGAGTTATTTGAAGCAATGAGAGGACTCGCGCTTCCATCGGTTTCACCCTATCCCCAAGGAGATCGCAGCGCAGCGGAGAGCTCTGTG
>JAUMAI010000313.1:0-5101 GCA_032116775.1 Pirellula sp.
AGCTGATCATAGAAGGTAACGTTGGAAATGAAGTTGGCACTCTCATGCAGGGTGGAAATTTGCTCATTCGTGGAAATGTGGGAAGCTATTTGGCTTGTGGAATGCGGAGAGGGCAAATTGTGGTTCAGGGTCATGCCCAGGATTTCGTCGGGGGAGCCACGCCAGGACAGCGCCGAGGAATGAGCGGAGGCTGTGTCATAGTGCGAGGAAATGTTGGAGATCGAGCGGGTGATCGAATGCGTCGTGGCACTTTGCTTGTAGGGGGAGACGTTGGCGATTACTGTGCATCACGGATGATCGCTGGTACCATCGCGATCTGGGGTAAGGTTGGAAGCCAGTTGGGTGTTATGATGCGACGAGGGACGGTGTGGGCTCCACAACTTGATCCAAACATGATTCCACTATCGTTTTCACAGCCGCAGGTAGTTCTCTTACCACATCTGATGTTGTGGTATCGTTCCTTTGTCACCCAAGACGAACGCTTCAATTCATTGGTTCATCATGAACCGATGGTCACACGCTGGTTTGGCGACTTCGGTTCGCAGGGCTTAGGCGAGATTGTTTCGCCGATCTAATTTAAACGTGCTCGGATCGCGCAAAATTCCCAGCAGGAATTATCGAATGCTCAACGCCAAGTAACCGTCTTAGTGAGCATCGGCAGAGCTTTTCTTCTCGAGTGCGCGAGATAGAAACTGCAATTGCTGATAGAGCATCATAACGGATGGCATGTGATAGCCGGCCGCCTGAGCTATCTTCAGTGGACGGCCGTAAATTGCCTCAAGTTCTAATGGCCGGCCATTAAGATAATCGACTCGCATACTGCTGTCATACGGTACCATCAGCTTCGTTTGCTCCATCAATTGAAACGTAAATGATGGCTCTATGGACTTGCCGCAAGCTTGAGCCGCTGCGCGAACTTCCTCCATCAGCGTATAGACGAGTTCGGATGATGCCGCATGGTTCATGATTTCTTGAGTGGAGGCATTTAAGGCGACACTGAGTCCGTTATAAGGGATGTTCCACATCAATTTGCGCCAGCGAGCAGCAATTAGGTCTGGAATCACCTCCAAAGTAATCCCTGCATTTGTAAAGTCAGCCTGAAGTTGTTCTGGAAGATTAGGATTTTGCGCGGCTGCGGCGGACTGACTGGAGGGCCATCCCAAGGTAATACGGCCATAATCAAGATGATGAATTTCGCCAGGAGCTACCTTGTTACTACAAAGAAAGCAGCAGCCTCCCAACACTCTTCCCTTGCCTGCGATCTGCTCTAGATCCTCTTCAAGTCCCAAGCCGTTCTGCAGGAGAACGATGGTGGGATTCCATGGACAAGCTTGGATGATGGGACGCAACTGAGCATTCTCAGTTGTCTTGGTAGCAATGATCAAAATATCAAAGGGGCGAAGCTGTTGTACATTGTGGACGACCGATACTGGCTTTAAATCAATTCGCCTTTCCTTTGTTTGTAACTTTAAGCCATATTCGCGGATGTGCTCGTAATCACTGCGCGCAATGAACTGCACATCGGCACCACTGGCGGCTAGCATGACGCCGTAGTACCCACCCAAGGCGCCGGTTCCAAAAATGGCGTAGCGTAAATGTGGTTGTGGCTTACTGTTCGCCGCTAACATGTGGGACTTTCCAGGTTACCATGTGATAAATGTGACTGCGATCGTTTTAGTTCAGTTTAGAAAACTGTCTAGCGAATGTGTAGTGGTTGAATGCTGACCGCATCAAGGAAGGAAATCGGCGTTGCTTCATCCTCGCATCTCAGTTCAATGCCTCTGACTTTAGAGGTTGATTCACGCAGTAACCACATACAGCTTGATGATGTTGTTGCTGGCGTCGTGTGTACGGTTGGGCTGCTGCGACAGCGGATTCGGCGGATCAGCTTGTTGTGACAATACAACCAAGGATTCGTTCATTTAACGAATCGTTGTGACGACATGAAAAGATGAATCGCAATGTCTTCACTGACTAAATAGGGAAGCCACTGTGAAATGCCGAGATCTGCTTCCTTGATCTCCGACGAGATCTCAATGGCGCGTAGTAGTTCTCGAGTCGTGCAGCGAAAGGCAACGGCAAATCTGCCTATATACTCGCGCCACTGTTGAGCATAATGCTTCAACATCAAGTTTCTTATCCAACGATTTAGCAACGGTTTTATAAACTTAGGTAGCAACCAGAAAAAATAGGCTGGTATAGAGGCTAAAAGAGCCACCCAGAAACCTCCCTGAGTTATCGAGATCAGGAATTCGGGAAATCCCATTGCACGCTCGATATAGCCGATGTAGTAACCGATCACAAAAAATATCGTGTAGGCAAATATAGGAATGAGGTAATTTGAAAAACTCCACATCCGCAATCGGAAATAGGGAACGATTTGGTCAATCTGCCGCATCAAACTGATCGTATTGGTGACCAATGATTCCGTGTTTAGTGGTGGAGGATTGATATCAAGCCGATAGGCGACATCTTCGGTGATGTATCGCCAGACCGTTATCGCACTTGGATGATCTTGTAATTTGTTTGATAGGTCAAAATGTAGTTCGCGGAATGCTGTTGCGATTCTTGCTTGCAGTCGCACATGAATTTCATCAGAGACCTCATCGGTTTCCAAACAAAAAGCACGTATTGACTGATCCATTTGGGCAGTGATATCGCTAATACGAACGAATGTGTCACGTTTAGCAAGATAATTATAAATCTCATTCGTGATTTCAAGTTCGAATTCTAATTGGTCAGGCAATTGGGATGCGTTTTGGTTGATCCATTGAAAACGATCTTCGCACCAATCTCGTGGGGCAAGCCAAATTGCTTTGCGTAATAATTGAATATAGAACGTGAGGCGAATCGTAATCCGGTGGTCGACAAGATTCTTTTCGCAGGCGATTAGCGTTTGCTGAAAACGATTCCAATCTTTCAGTGACAGCAATTGATCCCAGAGCGGTTCTGTCAGAGCAAAGTAGCGATCGCTGCTGAGTATTTTGGAAACCGTTAAAAGTAATTTAGGGAGATTATCTGCTTGGATAGTGGTTCTGCGGAAAGCTTCGCTCAGTAGACGATAGAGAGCTGGGTCTTGTGGATACTGTTTGAGACCTGTTAGCAACCACTTGAAGAAGAGAAGAGAATCGTTCGGGGATACGATATCGGCCAAAATCGCAGCGGTATAAAAATCGAAAGGAGACTTATGAGTTTTCGCGTTTATTTTCTGATAGATATCTTGTGGAGTCTCTTTGTCGAGTCTTTGCGATAGTGATAGTGGAGCCTCTCGTTGCTGCGAAGAATTGCTGGTAACGCTAATCTCCGCAGTTGGTTCAGTGGTGTCGGCACCCCATCGATATGTGTCTTCGAACTTTGGAATGCTCTGGGAAACGCCGTAGCGAATTTCGGAATCGAGTGCCTCATAGGCTGCTCGAATTCGCTGGAATTCAGCTGGGTGCTGTTCGGGTTTGTAGCGTTTGATCAGGTTGGTATAGGCTCGTTTCAGAGCCTTACGATCGATGGGCTCCGTCAAACCGAAAAACTCGGCTGGCGAATGGGGTAGGAGATTCCAATTTGGTTCGTCCATAGTTAGTTTGCCGCTAAGCGAGCCACCATGCGGATCACGAATAGAATGATTAGGACGATTACCCACCAAGGTATACCAAAGCCGCTGCTTTGGCTTGAGACATAGTTGGTGTCGGTTGCCGTGGCGGTTTTACCTCTGCCAGTTGAGCGGTAGATGTTATCGAACCAGTCGGATTCGAGTCGATAAAGGTCTGGCATCGATTTCATCATCATTTTAATCATACGACGTATGCGTTTTGGATCTCCCGATTGTTGAAGTTGGCGAAGGGTGCTCTCTTTGTATAACCCAGCGTTCTGCGGAGACATGACCACAACATTTTTAAAGAAACCGAAGAGAGCTGGATAGTTGTATTTGTGCTCCGCCAGTTTAGGGAATTCGCCGCGTAATGCTGCCACATATTTAAGACGATCAACGGTTATCTTTAATTCTGGAAAAGCTGTTAGATCGAGATTAGAAAGTTGGGTGCGAATCTCATTGAGTGGCAATGCCCAGAATCTTTGACGGATTTCATCAATCGATTCCTGAGCTCTCGCGGCAGCTTCCGAGTCGCGTTTCACGCTCGCAGTATTTTTGGTGAGTCGTGTTTCCTGAGGAAATAGATGCTTTCTTCGAAGTTCAATGATTTCCTCAGCGTCGATCAGGGGATTTAGCTGCAGAACTCTCTTTAGATAAGGCAGCGATTCGGTCACGGCTTGTTGTCCTCATCTTGAGTGTCTGGATTAAAACCCATGGCTGACAACAATTGCTGCAGGCCCGATTTCGCGTGTTCGAAATATTCTCGATCATTACTTGCCATAGCGCGTTCAAATTGGTCAATGGCAAGCTCAAATGATTCGCGGTGATAAGGGGGTATTTCAGTGACAAGCCTTTCGCAAAAACGCAGTAATCTTTGATTCTCAAGGTCCTCACGTGGATAGAATTTCACACCTTGCATCTGACGGATGGCTGCATCTATTTCTGCTTGAGTTAGGCCAGTTGCATTCTGCGTTAAAACGGTACGAAACTTTTTTCCCCCGCTAGGCACAAATGCTTCTACTTCCAGGATACCGTTGGTGTCGTAAGTAAAACGGACAATGATTTCAGTTCCTTCCGGACCAGGAGGAATTCCTTCAACAGTCAATTCTCCCAGTAGATGGTTTTCCTGTACTTTACGACTTTCACCTTGGTAGATCTTCAAGCGTACTTCATACTGATTGGCCGTGACCGTCGAGAAATATTCCTCGCGTGAGCAAGGAATTGTCGTGTTGCGATGAATGATGGGTTGGAAGTAGCCTCCCCGGATCTGATTGCCCAAGGACTTAGCGATTTCAACCCCGAGAGTATGAGGACATACATCGGTCATCACCATATCGTCAACAGCTTGGTCATTCTCGATTAGTGCAGCCTGGACCGCAGCGCCTAAGGCTACCACCTCATCAGGATTGAATTTCATCGATGGTTCGAGCTTGAAGCGATTGACGATGAACTCATGCATGCACTGCATGCGGGTTGCTCCACCTACCAAAATGACTTCATCGATTTTGCTAGGCTCAC
>JAUMAI010000314.1:0-1174 GCA_032116775.1 Pirellula sp.
GAAGCCAAGGCGCAGGCGAGACTTGAGGCTTCGGCGGAGCGAACTTTTCGGGCCATTGCCGAACAAATGATCAGCGCCAAGAAGTCCCAGTGGAAAAGCGAGAAGCATGCAGCGCAGTGGGCGAGCACCCTGAAGCAGCACGTTTATCCACAGGTCGGCGATACGCCCATCGCCAAGGTCAATACCGAAGCTCTACTGCGCGTTTTGCGCCCAATCTGGACGAAAACCCCAGAAACCGCCTCTCGCCTTCGCGGCCGCATCGAGGCAGTGCTCGATTTCGCGCGGGCCCGAGGCTGGCGCAGCGGCGAAAATCCTGCCCGCTGGCGTGGGCACCTGGCCGAGGTTTTGCCGGCGCCAAGGAAAGTGTCACCTGTCACGCATCGGCCCTCTCTACCCTGGCAACAGGTCCCCGACTTTATGACTGCGCTCAGTCGGCACAACGGCATGGCCGCGCTCGCCCTTAAGTTCGGCATTCTCACTGCCGCAAGGACAGGCGAAGTGCTCGGCATGACGTGGCGTGAGATTGATGTGGAGGCGCGCGTCTGGACCGTCCCGGCCCCGCGGATGAAAGCGGGGCGGGTACATAGGGTCCCGCTTTCAGATGGCGCCCTTGAGATATTGGCGAAGGTCCTCCCCTTGGCCCCCACTGGTCCGAAGCAGAGGGACGCCTTCGTCTTCCCGAGCCTGCGCTCAGGCCGGCCGTTATCCGACATGGCCCTTTCTATGTTGGTGCGCGGCATGTCTTTGGATGGCCTTGACCCCAACGAATTGCCGCGCTGGCGAGATGTCGAAAACCGCCCTGTCGTGCCGCATGGCTTCAGAGCCAGCTTCCGCGGCTGGACCCGGGCCCATGGCTGGCCAGATCATTTGGGGGAACTGGCGCTTGCCCATGTCGATAAGGACAAGGTTCGGGCAGCCTACGCGCGGGATGATTTGCTAGAGGAGCGCAGAGAAATGATGGTGGCATGGAGCGTATTTTGCTTATCTCCCCCGGAAGAGAGACAGTGATACAGTCTAAATCCCATCAAGTGGGGTTCTATAGACCGCCATTGACTGCCATTCCCGCTATGCTTGATTCAGCCAAGCGCTACCATCCAAGCTGCTCGATGGCCACCTTGAGGGCTACAACACTAGGCGGCACCATCAAGAGCGCAGCATGAATGGCCTCACGCCC
>JAUMAI010000314.1:1184-2726 GCA_032116775.1 Pirellula sp.
AGTGATTTACGAGGAATTCAAAGGCACCGGCAACATGGAGATCCATCTCGACCGTAAGTTGTCGGAAAAACGGACCTTCCCAGCTATGGACCTGAACAAATCGGGGACCCGTAAAGAAGATCTGCTCTTGCCAAAAGAAGTTCTAAACCGTATGTGGATTCTGCGCAAATTGCTGCAGCCCCTAAACCCGGTCGACGCGATGGAGTTTCTCCTCGATATTTTCACTCTCTATCGAAACGTTGATCGCAGGATGCACGAATACCCGCAATCTCCTAAGCTGCTCGTCATAACTCCTGAGAATACCCTCGACGATTCGAGAAACATTCGTGAGGCCTCTTATCTGCGTTGCGGTTCGTTGCTCAAGAGCTACAACGCCCTTCTTCGATTGTCGTTCCCGACTGACGACATAAATATCCTCTCCTAACTTTCTTGGTGCTCGCTCCTTCGGCAGATCGATCATTACTGAAAATTTATCTGACACAGAAGGGAACAAGGTATTTCCGATTTCGCGTTCTAACCTTGTCCAGTCGTCAAGCTTCAATGCATCAAGTTTTTGAAAAGTCGGCCTCAAATCTCCTCCCTCCTGAATGTTTTTGTCATAAACAATCTTGTATTGTTGGTCGTGATTTGCTCGAAGAAAATTTGATAAGTCAACTACTTTAACATCCTTATGGTTTTTCATCATATCTTCCAATTTTACAAGAGCACCTTCATTGTCTAGCCAATAGAATTCCTCAAACAACCTTGCGAGTTCATCTTCAGTTCGGAACATTTCAATTAATGCGGTTCGAAGAACAGCTCCGTATCGCCGGTTCGGCCTATTCCAATAAAAACGATTAAAGAGCCAGTATCTTTGTGCGATTATCTGTTCGGCGGCCGCGACGCCTCGTAAGTTGAGAGCGATCCGTCCCTCATGAATAGTAAGAAACTGAAATATCTCATCCTGCGAAAAATTTTGCGCCCCGTTGCCCAAGTGATGCGAGTCGCGATTTATATAGTCGACGACTCGTGCGTCGATTGATGAATTTAGCATTGAGTGAATTAGTAGCTCTCCATCTGTTAAACCAGCATGCCCATTGAGAATATTTTTGAGCGAATTCGCATCAACCTCACTGAAAAGTCTTCGCGTAAGCTCAAGCAGTGTCTCTTCATTCTTCTCTTTTCTGTTCAGAAGCTTATCTAGCAGAGTTTCCTTGGCGAAGGCCTTTTGCCAAAGATCTGAGTGAGGTAATTCATTGATAATATTTGTAAACACGAATTGGTGCAGGTTTGAGATTAGTGCGGCGACTAGGCCCGTTTGGATGTAAGCCTCACTCAGGTAACTCAGCGCATATTCTTCGTTAATTACGCTTACCAAGTATCTACGCATGACCTCAGCAACACCAAGGCTATGCTCTAGGCGCGTATGATTGGCAGACGGAAAATGTCGATAAGCCGCTGTTAGTTGTGGTACTCTTGATAATCTCTGAATACTTGAATGGTTGACTAACTGCGAGAAACGCTTTGTTGTAACCAAAGGGTACACGGGCATCAAGGTGAGTT
>JAUMAI010000315.1:0-5958 GCA_032116775.1 Pirellula sp.
TTCTCATGGAGCTGAACGAGACACAGGGCATACTGGAAATTTCTTCAATATCCTCTGGTCTCTTCCAGGTATTGCACAATCGGGACCGCATGCGACCGGCGCTTGGATGAGTGAGTATGGCGCGTGGTATTTTGACCTGGCGCGGCGCTGGGATAACAGCTACCTCCACCAAGGACCACCGGAAGCCAATCCAGACAGTTATGCCGGGTGGGATTGCACTGGCGTTTATCTTTTAGCCTACGCAATGCCGCTGAAGAAGCTATATCTTACAGGCAAACAATCTGCCGCAGTGCCACAGCTAGATACTGCTCGCTCTCAGGCACTTATTGAGGATGGGCGTGGTTGGAACAACAAAGACCGCAATAGTTTTTACGATGCACTAAGCGATCAGCAGCTCCTGGAACGCCTCGAAAGTTGGTCTCCTATCGTGCGGGAGCGAGCCGCGATGGCACTAGGACGTCGCAAGAATGTCTCAGTTACACCGTTGATAGAGATGCTTGATTCTCCGAGTCTTGATGCGCGCTACGGCTCCTGTCAGGCATTGATTATGCTTCGTGGGCGGGGAGCATCTGCTGTGGATGCCTTACAGAGAACTTTATTGCATGAAGACCTATGGCTCAGAGTCAAAGCTGCCGAAGCACTTGCCGCCATCGGCACACCTGCCATGAAGAGCGTGCCACAAATGCTGGAGCTTTTGGCTCAGGTAGATATCAAGAACGACCCCCGCGGTATGCAACAGCGTTACTTTGCCTTTGCTCTATTTGACCGGGATGGAATGCTTAGTCGATCACTAGAAGGTGTGGACCGCCCCGCGCTCTACAAAGCTGTGCGGGTGGGTCTGAAGAATCAAGATGGACGTGCGCGCGGAAGTATTGGCTCGGTATATCAACATCTTACTCTTGAAGAAATCAAGCCGTTGCTTCCCGCTATACACGAGGCGATTATCGATCCGGCACCAAGCGGTGAGATGTTCGCTGACGGGATTCGCATAGAAGGTTTACGACTGCTAGCGAAGCATCGTATTGAGGAAGGGATGAACGCTTTGGTCCTATACACGCGAGATCAGAATCCTTGGAACAGCCAGATTCGTACTCCTGAGTTGATGGAGATCCTTCTTAGCTATGGCACACACGCCAAGGTTGTCGTGCCGGAGTTAATAAACATCGCTCATTATTTTGAGAAGGAAGAAAAGGACTTTCCACCAAATCTGATGCGCATGAAGGCTCAATCTGTCCGGGAAACGATCGATGCGATAGAAGCCTCGACCGATTCTCCAGAACTAATCCGACTAAAGTAGGATTGGCAGGTCTATTTCAGGCAATAGCCAGGAATTGAATTACGAGCGATTCCTGGCTGATCGTTGACGAGATGCAGGAATCGCTCTGCTTTTGCTAGGCTAGTCAACCAGAGCTGGTGGTGCAGAATGCGCCTGTTTTCTGTCCAATAATATCCAAGCTGCCCCCCATAGGCTGGTCACATCGGCACGATTTCGCAAAAGCTGGGTTCGCAACAGTCGGCAATTTTGAATAAACTTGTAATTGTTAGAAAACAGCGAAATGCGATATTGGTCCGGAAATAGCTAAACTTCGGGGATTTAATGTTTCCACAATCTGAATTGAAAAAAGAAAAGATTCGAGAAAGTGTTGTTCTGTCTGAACAATCTCAGTTGGTGGGTAGCCGTGGTGTTCTTGGCCGATTTGGAGCTTGGCTATCAAGCAGTCGCCCTCCTCGCGCAGACCGTATCTGTCGAGCAAGAGCTGTTAATGTACGTGTTGAGCGAAGCTACTTTCGTTACCTCCTGATCCAGACGGTGGGCACGGGCAGCCGTCTCACCAAAATTGTTCATACGCTTCGACGCGAACTCGCTTATGAATGTCTAGAACCTCGCTTCGCCCTAGCAACTCTTGGTTTGGGTGATGTCGCATTCACCGGTTTTCAGGGGACGACCAATGACAAGGTCTCACTGGTTCTGCTCAAGAATGTTGATAGTGGAACGGTACTAACGGTTACTGACAACGCATGGAGCGGTTCAGCGCTTGCAAGTAATGAGGGAAGTAGTGTCATTACCTTTAATGCTGCGTTTCCTGCTGGAACGCAGATCAACTACGACGCGTTACGTACAGTCGGACAACGCTGGGCCGTTGGTTCGTCCTCCGCGAATATTGCTGACACCACCAGTGGCTCATTCTCGCTAGCGGCTGCTGGAGAAAATCTTTTTGTTTATAGTGGCCAAGTTGCACCTACCAGTGGTACTAGTTCATTATGGGTGGCCGCATTTGCGACGAACCCTTTTTTGACAACTGGAACAAGCAGTACCAGTCTAACCTATCTTCCTTCTATCTTTGCGGGCTCGACGGCCCACCTCTCGCTCGGAATCGGCTCGGGTGCAAGTAATCAGAATGGAGCATACACAGGCGGTAATATTACAGGCTCTGTTTTGCAGATTCGCGGTACGGTTCATAACTCAGCGAATTGGACCACCTTCACCACTGCAGGATCGCAAGCGATACCGCCGAATGCAACCTTTACAATCGACGAGGTTGGGAATCGCGCACCAAGTGGATTACAGCTAACTAACAATTCGTTGGTAGAGAATGCCACTACGAACACGATTATTGGATCATTGGCGACCTTTGATCCAGATGTGGGAGATACTTTCTCCTATTCGTTGGTTGATGGTGCAGGTAATGCTGACAACAGTAAGTTCAACATTTCAGGCAACTCGTTGCGTGCCAGCCAATTGCTCGACTATGAAACACAGAATCGGTTTAGCGTGAGAATCCGTAGTACCGATCAAGGAGGACTTTCATTTGAGCAAATATTCGGCATCCAGTTGTTCGATGCCAATGAATCTGCTCAAGCCAATCTGCGGATAGTGAGTTACAATATCGCAAGTTCAAGCGGAGGAGGTACGCCACGCTCAGGTTTGGATACCATTTTGCATGGAATTGCCAGTGAAATTGTCGATGGAATTGCTAGGCATATCGACTTATTAGCGATCCAGGAAGTCGCCAGTCAATCAACAACGAGTGCCATTGTAGCAGGATTGTTGAATTCACGTTACGGGACCAATATGTATGCAACTAGCAGCCTCAATGGAGCGACAACTGGCGCGGGAACCCAAGGTATCGTCTACAACACGCAGACGTTGCAACTCTTGGGAGAAAATTTAATCGGAACCGCAACGACGACGGGACAGCCACGGCAGACTATTCGCTATCACCTTCAACCCGTTGGTGGTGTCGCGGGTTCCGACTTTTACGTTTACAACAGTCATTGGAAGTCAGCCGATGACGCCGATAGCCGCAATCGACGCTTGCTCGAGTCGCAGGCGATTCGCGCGGATGCTGACTCCTTGGGCGAAGGTCGCAATATTTTTTATGTTGGCGACTTCAATGTTTACGCAGGCAGCGAACTTGCCTTTCAGGAATTGGTCGGCGCGGGATTTGGACAAGCATTTGATCCTATCGATCGCGTGGGCAACTGGAGCGACAACGTAACTTTTCTTGACACCTTTACTCAGGCTCCAGCGGTGAATCCCCCAGGTGGATTGACCGGAGGTGGGTTAGACGATCGCTTCGATTTTCAATTGTTCAGTGGCGAGCTTTTCGATGGTTCGCGATTAGAATATCGCACAGGAACCTATCATGCTTTCGGCAACAACGGCTCGGTAGCCTTGAATAGCAGCATTAACGATTCAACAAGTTCCGCACTCGTGGGGCTTTTCGATCGCTCTGTTGTATTGGATCTTCTAACAACGGTATCGGATCACTTACCCGTTGTCGCTGAAGTGACATACATCGTTGATACTTTCATCAACCATGCGCCAGCTGGCAGTGACATTACGGTTTCGGCTCGCGAAAATCAGCCCTACACCTTCGCACTTTCTGATTTTGGTTTCAGCGACCCGGATGATGTTCCGGCTGATGCATTTGAGGCAGTGTTCATCAGTTCGCTAGCATCCGTTGGTGTCTTGACGCTCAATGGCCAGTTGGTAACTGCAGGTCAGAGCGTATCAGCAAGTGATATCGCAGCAGGAAGGTTGCGTTATACGCCACCTTCGGATGCATGGGGAAGGCTTCTGGATAGTTTCACCTTTCAAGTTCGCGATAATGGTGGGACTGCTTTTGGCGGCGTTGACCTTGACCCCAGCCCAAATACGCTTCGGATCGACGTGGTTCCAACACCTGGTATTGTCGTCACGCCTAATGGCACAACGACCACCGAGGCGGGAGCAACCATCACTATCACAGTAGTGCTTGAATCCGAGCCTACGGCGAACGTGACGATCCCGATTAGCTCCAGTGATAGCACAGAGGGTTCAACAAGTACGAGCTCCTTAGTGTTCTCACCATCGACATGGAATCAGCCACAGAGCGTCACGGTCAGGGGTCTTGATGATGCGTTAGATGATGGGGATATTCCGTACTCGATTATCCTCGGGGCAGCTAGCTCTGGCGATTCCAGTTATAGCGGTTTAGATCCCACGGATGTGAGTTTGATTAATATCGACAACGATGATGCGTTGGCCACCAAGTTCTTTGTCGTTAACGACGGGACGGTCGATCGCACATTCGAATATGCAGCTGATGGTAAAGCTGTGAAGGATTTCGGCATCGATGCGGCTAATACGCTGCCTAGAGGTATTGTGGCATCTTCCAATGGCAACACGCTGTGGGTCATCGATAGAAATCGCAACGTCTATGTTTATAGCAATACAGGGGTACGGTTAGGGGCATGGGCTGCAGGCTCGCTGTCTAGCACCGCCACGGTAGAAGGCATCGCTACTGATGGCACACACATTTGGATTGTCGACTCTAAATCGGATAGGGTCTACTTTTATGAGAACGCTGCTAGCCGACGATCTGGCTCTCAAGCTGCAGCAAATTCATCTGTGTTAGCTAGTGGTAATACGAATCCGAAAGACCTTGTCTATGGCAAAGATGTACAAGGGAATGGCTATATATGGATAGTGAATGATGCCTCGACGGATAGGGTATTTCGGTATGCTGTAGATTCAATTTCTGGCAGAATCACTATATTGAATTCGTGGAATCTGAATGCAGCGAACAAAAATCCTACCGGCATCACACTTGACCCAGGTGCTACCAGTGGTGACCTATGGATCGTTGATAATGGCGCGACAAAGCAGGTATTTAAATACACCAATGGACGCTCATCTACAGCACCAGCGGGCACGTCGGTATTCCTACTCAGTGCTGCGAATTCAAATCCACAGGGAATTGCCGATCCTCCTCCAGCGTCGTCTATGGATGCAGCTCTCAAGGCCTGGGAACCGAGTGGACAGACTGTAACTCAAATTACTAAAACTCGAACATCTATGTCTTATTCGTCTGCGCTTTTGTTCGGTGCACATGACCAGGTTCGAGTTTTACGTCACGATGTTCTGAATAAGATAAATGGCTTCACTTTCGTTGGGCCTCATTTATCGAAATTTGGGAAACGAGCAAACTCTGCTCCGTTTGATAATGCAGAGAATTGGCGTGGAGGAGATTTGGCTTATCAGGCGATTGGTGATGCTAATCGCTCTAAGGTGGTAAGCTCTTCGGCAAAAAACTCTACCCGAAACAAGGTGATGGGTTCAGATCTTTCATGGCAGGCTTCTGTGGATGCTTTGTTTGAACAGTTGGATCTTGAGTTGGATCAGATATAGCGCCGAAGAATAGTTTGCTCGATCGAGAGGAATAGCGTTCCGCTTCCAAGGTGGGACTGTTTCGCTCGCTAGGTCTCGGAGCTCCCTATGTAGTTCTCCATGCAGAGAACTTCGTTTAACCCGTTGCCGATAGGCTAGGTTTGCAGCAGCCAGAGTCCACACTACCAACCAACTCCCCAACGGCTGGACAACGATGGTTAGAAACTCATGACGAATGACAACCCCAACGGTAGCAAACCTAGCCTGGCGGCAACGGGTTAAACGAGCTGTAGGCTAGGTTTGCA
>JAUMAI010000316.1:0-1967 GCA_032116775.1 Pirellula sp.
AAGCGGCTTTTCTGCCGATACAGGCGCATTGCGCATGAGGTCGATTCCTTCGGACGTCGCCCTGCGTCCTTGAAAAATCCCCGTAGGGTTCAAAGCAGGAATTGCCACGACTCGCGCGCTTGCCAAAGAACGTTTGACGGCTTCATTCCACTTGGCTTGTTCGATGAGGTGCGAAAGGAAATGCAGCAAGACCGTCACACCGATAGTTTCAAGACCATGCACACCGGCGACCAGCAGCAAAGTGAAGCGGTTTTTTTTGGGGCGGTCGTTGTAGTTAACCCCCCGGGGATCGGACACCCCGCTAGGAGAGGTTAAAGGTCAGTATGAGTAATTCTAGAAGTAAGGAGGGTATTCAGGTCGTCACGGCCGTTGCCCGCCGAAGAAGGTTCAGCCCTCAGGACAAGATTGAGATCGTCAACAAGACGAGGCTCTTTGGGAACTCGGTATCGTCGGTTGCCAGGGAACATGGTATTGCTCCTTCAGTGCTCTTCACTTGGAGAAAGCTGATGGAACAAGGTGAACTCGAAAGCATCACGTCCGAAGAAGATGTTATTGCCGTGTCTAAGATGAAAGAGATGCAAAATCGTATCAAATCGCTTGAGAGAATCTTGGGCAGAAAGACTGAAGAGGTCGAGATTCTCAAGGAAGCTGTCCGCATCGCACGCGAAAAAAAACTGATTTCGCAGAAACCATTGCTCGGAGTGGAAGGTTTCGAATAAAACGCATTGCAGAGGTTCTTGAGGTTTCCCGCTCAAACCTCATGCGGCGATTATCAACTGCTGACAACGCCAATATCGAGAAGGACACTCAAAAAGATTCCGTTCTAAAAGAACGAATTCGAGCTATCTGTGATGAGCGCCCCGGCTATGGCTATCCCCGCGTCTCCGCAGTTCTGAATCGAAAGCTTCGGGACGATGGCATCGCTGCTGTCAATCGCAAAAAAGTTTACCGCATTATGCGTGAACAGAATCTTCTTCTGAAACGGTTCGGCCCAAAACCAACTCGAACTCACGACGGCAAAATCGTCACTCTGACGAGTGACATGCGCTATGCGAGTGATATATTCCATATCAGCTGCTGGAACGGAGATCTTGTCAGAGTTGCCTTTGTTATTGATTGCTGCGACCGAGAAATAATCGCAGCCTACGCGACGACAAATGGCCTCACCGGCGAGGAGATTCGGAATCTCATGCTGAAGTCCGTCGAAAGCCGGTTCGGAGGCATTAAAAAGCTTTCCAAGCCCATCCAGTGGCTGAGCGACAACGGCCCGCAGTACACAAGTCGGCAAACGGTCGAATTCGGACGAGAGCTGGGCTTTGAGGTCTGTACTACGCCTTCTTACTGTCCAGAATCGAATGGGCTCGCAGAGGGCTTTATAAAGCGCTTTAAGCACGATTACGTTTACGTTTCAAAATTGCCAGATGGAGCGACAGTGGCGAGACAAGTTCTTGAGTGGCTTTGGGATTACAACGAGAATGCGCCACACAAGGGCTTGAACATGAGAAGCCCGAGGGAATTTAGGCAGTCGTTAATGGCGAGCTAAAGTGTCCGTTGACATGGGGTCAACTCCAGTCAGCAGCAGACGATTGAGTATGACGACCACCTCTTCCTGACATTGAACAATCATGTGCTGATCTCGTCGCGCGGAATTCCGACCTCCAGCTTCCAAAAGGCCACCAATGGCTTTTATCTGTATGACTGGTCCAAGATTCGCGGCACCAAAAACAGCAGCAGTCTGTTGTGTGCCGATGGAACAACGTGTCAGATTCCCAAAACGCAAACGACAGGCGCTTTTGCATTTGAAATGAGCGAAGCGGCAAACAAGGCGATTTTCTCGTCTTTGGCGAACCAGCCCTTGTTTTTTACGATGGTCCTCACAGGCGACGACAATCCACCCATAGATTGCGCACAACACATGGATATCATTATGGACGTGTCATACACGTAAATCCAAAAATAGAGCTTGC
>JAUMAI010000317.1:0-2844 GCA_032116775.1 Pirellula sp.
CAGTAAAAAAGTTAGAAGTACGTGAGACGGTACCCAGCAGGATTGGGGCCGATAATCGAACGGCGGCGGTTTATCCGACCGCAGGGAATAAGGCTCGATGGGGTTTCTCAGTGAAAGCGAATAATTACATGTTTTGCCGATGGACTTCAGACGTTACGATTGTGCCCAACGATAAGGAACTGCTTGAGTACAGTTCTAAATGTATGTCTGGGTTGTGGGAAGATCTGACGACTGTGATAGGTGAATGTTGTTTTGACCTGTCTATTTCGGCGATGAAGTAGTTCGTTGAGGTTCATGAGATCATGCTTCGGATATTGGCACGGGAACGCACCATTGCTGCACCCGATTTCAATCGTTGGTTGGTTCCGCCAGCAGCTTTGTGTATTCATCTTTGTATTGGGATGGCATATGGTTTTTCCGTATTTTGGTTGCCGTTAACTAAAGCAGTTGGGATCGACCACTCCGTTGTCCCACCGTCTGATATGTCGTTTGTTGGTAAACTCTTCATGACGCAGTACGACTGGGATAAGCCAATACTCGGTTGGGTTTATACTCTATTCTTTGTATTTCTCGGTGGCAGTGCGGCATGTTTTGGACGTTGGCTTGAAGAGGTTGGACCGCGAGCGGCGGGTTTTGTTGCCGCTTGCTGTTGGAGTGGTGGTTTGCTGGTTGCGGCGTTGGGCGTCTACCTCCATCAATTGTGGATTGTGTGGCTCGGTGCCGGTGTCATTGGTGGGATTGGTTTGGGGCTAGGTTATATCTCTCCGGTATCGACACTGATCAAATGGTTTCCCGATCGTCGTGGTATGGCTACGGGATTGGCGATTATGGGATTTGGTGGTGGCGCCATGATTGGCTCACCGCTGGCAGATCGTCTTATGCGACGGTTTGCTACCTCGAGTTCAGTGGGTGTGTGGGAAACATTCGTGGTTCTTGCCCTCATTTATTGTGCTTATATGATGCTAGGTGCTTTCGCATATCGAATACCACCCACCGGATGGCAGCCCCATGGTTGGCAACCATCAACTTTGGTGAAGGCTCAAGCCAAGCGATTTGTTCATGTCAGTGAGGCTTGGAAGACTCCACAATTCCTGCTGCTTTGGCTGGTGCTGTGTTTGAATGTATCGGCTGGAATCGGTGTTTTAGGGATGGCCTCACCTTTGCTGCAAGAAATCTTTGGTGGCAGATTAATTGGTAAAGCAATCGATTTCAAACAGTTAGACCAGGAACAACTCAAGCAAGTTGCATCCATTGCGGCTGGTTTTACAGGACTGTTGAGCCTTTTTAATATCATCGGGCGTTTTTTCTGGGCCTCGCTGTCGGATTACCTGGGCCGCAGAATGACCTACAGCTTATTTTTCTTGCTCGGATGCGTTGCCTACTTTTCTATCCCAGTCTTAGGCCAACTCGGCAATATCATGCTGTTTGTGTCGGTGTTTTGTTTCATTTTGACCATGTATGGAGGCGGATTTGCATCGATACCTGCGTACCTGGCCGATCTATTTGGAACTCAGATGGTAGGAGCTATTCACGGTCGTTTGCTAACGGCTTGGAGTGTCGCCGGAATTCTAGGACCTGCATTGGTGAATTACTTCAATGCTTATCAAATTGAGCAAGGCGTTCCCCAGGCAAGAGCCTATGATCAAACGATGTATATTCTTGCCGGTTTATTGGCAATTGGTTTTGTCTGTAACCTACTCGTTCGTCCAGTTGATCCAAGCTTGTTTCGCGAACCTGAGAATAGCTCAGCCAACGCCGAGAAAAAGCCTGATATAGCGGAGTCTCTACAGCAAGCGTCATCATCGACAAGAGCGAACGGTTATCTTATTCCATTCTGGTTGCTGGTTCTGGTGCCACTTGCTTGGGGAGTGTGGATCACGCTTCAGCAAGCGGCGATACTAATCGGTAGCAGTCGTTGATAAGAGTTTGTTATTTCGCTTAATCTACTACCGTAGCGGCGATTTGATTTCGTGGAAGCGAGGGCTCAAGTCATTTGCGATCAATGATTCATTGGCATCTCGAAGCAGATTACAAGTGCCCCATATAACCGATCACACTGAAACGCAAGATCGGCTCTACGTACGATTGCAGTAGAGACAAACATTCGTCCAGATCACGATAGGCAAAGGGACCATCGGTACGCAGTGAGCTATCTTCAACGCCCGTTGGTATCAAAATTCGCTCGCGCAAAGCCGTGAAATCAAAATGATCTGCGAAGGGTTTGCAATCACTGCGAGACATTTTCCGTCCAGTGCCATGGCTGATGGAATTTAGTATTTCTGTTACTCGCTCCGTAGCTTGCACCAGGACAACATCCCCGGACATATGCGAGGGCAAGATGGAGTAATCACCCGGGGAAACGCGAACCGAGCCTTTGCGAATCAAGGTGGCGCCATCGTCTAGTCGTTCGTAGGTGTTGTGGGGTAAATCCAAGACCAACTCTAAATTTCCGAAAACTCGGTGGAGTGCATCGTGGATAGCGGAGCGGTTATCTGCAGCCCACTTCACGACTCGGTCGAATTCAAGATCGAATCGATTAGCATCGTTCACAAAAGCGTCGACATGCCCAGATTCATTACGAGAACCGGTATGTATCAAGAAATAAAGAGGGCCATTCTCATATGGTTCTAGTGCATCGAGGAAATGATTTCCGCCGCCGAGATCCCCGAGTGTCCCTTTATTAGCGCGCAGTAGGTTGGCCACTCGATCCCATCTTCCAAGATCCAATTCCGATGGCACGATTTCCGATTTGAGAAGTCGCATGCCACAGCCGCAATCGGAGATGGCGAATTTACGCCAATCCTGTTGCCGCGTTAACACGGCTGTGCCTGTAGGCAGCGGTGA
>JAUMAI010000318.1:0-885 GCA_032116775.1 Pirellula sp.
CTCTGTGCTGCTCCACTTGCGAGCCGCCTCGGCCAGCTTGCCGGCGGGGAACTCATGCATGCCGATGGTGCGTGCAGCCGTGGCAACCGACGCACCTTCAACAACCGTTGCGCCGTGAATTTGCGCGAGGTCGCGCATCTTGCGGTGCAGCGTTGCCACGACCATCGGCCCAGGTTCACTCACAGCACGAAGTAGGTGCTTTGAGACCAGCGTGCCACTGCGCGAGACAATCGCATCGGCAAAGGCGAAGAGTGAGCCAACACCACGATCAGCAACGAGTGCATCAACGGCACGTAGGGAGATTGGTCCAGTAGGAATTGCGAGCATCAACTTCTCGAGCTCCACCACCGACGTCATGCGAATACCGCTGCGATCAAGATCAGGTTCACGCACCTCGGCACCGAGTCGCTCGGCGATCGACTTCGCCGCATCGCCTGCGATCTCGCGACCGGCACTCTTCGCGCGCGCGAGTAACCACGACGCCAACTCGCCAGGCCCAGGGGAGATGCATTGGACGATGCTGCCCCCGCGATCTTGAACCAACAGGCCAAGTTCACCTGGTCCATCGGGTCGCGCCCCCTTGAGGTTCGGTCGACGCGCGCGTTGATCAACTAAGACGACACCGTTCCCTGGGGCCATGTTGGCGAGGGTGTCGTTGAGGTTGGCGCGCAGATCCTTGGTGCGCCCGAGGCGACCAGCGCCAGCGACGACCATGAGCGATCCGCCCCCAAAGAGGCCGCCCGTGCCGAGCCGGCGACGCAGCTCACCAAGCACCTCAGCCCCATCGCCAGAGCCCCGCCCTTCGGCCTTGAGCCGCACCTTCTCTGGGAGCCCGCCCCCCATCGCGTCCTCAGCGGCCATGCGGGCGCCCAGCGCCGCCACCGC
>JAUMAI010000318.1:895-4481 GCA_032116775.1 Pirellula sp.
GGATCCTAGCGCGTGGGATGAGGCACTTCATTACGGAGAGGTATATAGCGTATCTAGATGTATTGCCTCGGGTCCCACTCGTTGATCTGCCGCAAGACGAAATGGACCTCTTGCCCACGAAATCGATTCTGAGCATGACTGCAGTCTCAGGCCCATCAATGCGGTTAGGATTATGAGTAGAGTTCAAATCCTGCAGGTGAAAGCGCAAATCCCCACGAGAATGCACCTCCTAACCAAGAAAGCGGGCACAATTGAATAACCACAACGATGAAAACAATCCCCAGAGGTCTTCTCAGGACCTTCTCCCTTGTGTCCTCACATGGAAGTACGACGATGCCATAAAGGCCCGCGCAAGAACGGTATTTCATGATCAGCCACTGCAGAATAGTCACCGAGGCATTGATGCCCGCATCATTGGCGCTATCGGTGAAGCTGCATTTGAATTGACCTGCGAGAAGCTCTCTATACCGCTCCGGCGTATTGCCGATAAGTCTACAGTCGCGGACTACGTGCTGGAAAGTGGAGCCCTAGTCGAAGTCAAGTCAAAGCAGCGGAGCGTTCGGCCTAGGATAGGCTTCGAAGCGTCAAGACCGCAGTATAATGAGAGTCACCAGCGTGTAGATTTCTATGTGTTTGTTTCAGTACTGAACCCGACGAAGCAGCGAAATGCGATTACAGAAGTCGCAGTCTTAGGGGCGATCTCTTGTCAAGAATTTGAACAATTGTCGTATGAAGTAGAGCTAGGCTCTAAGTTGGGAAGCGGGCGTGGAGCATGGACAGCAATGCGAAACATAAAAATTGAGCAACTCAAGGGTATAGAGATACTGAAAAGTAGCGAAGATTAGCACCGCCTGGATTTTTTGGATTATTGGTGTAAAATGCACAACATGAAACCTGTAAGGCGCCCTACACTGATAGACCTTTTTGCTGGTTGCGGCGGACTATCTTTAGGGCTTGAATATGCTGGATTTAGACCCGTTTTTGTCAACGAATTGCATCCCGATGCGATGCAAACTTATCTTCAAAATCGTCCGGATGGCGAGCTCCAGAAGCCAATAAATCATGTAAATGACATCTTGGATTTAACGCAGAAGCCTGGGGCGTTAGAAGCCTTAGCCAAGCGCTTGAAGAACGAACATGGTGAAATTGACATTGTGGCAGGCGGCCCCCCTTGCCAAGGTTATAGTGGGATCGGACACAGGCGCACGTTTACCGACTTAAAAAAATTGGATATTCCTTCAAACCATCTGTATCGTGAAATGGCAACTGTAGTTCGTGCCGTCGCGCCTAAACTTTTCTTGTTTGAAAATGTGCGCGGCCTTCTGCAGTCAAGATGGACACCTGCTGGTGATGCGGGGGAAATCTGGGAAACGGTTCAGAAAACTTTTGCGGATATTGAGGTGGTTATTGGCCGCGCAACGCACCGCTACCGGCTCTTCCATAGCTTGGTGCATGCGCGTGAGTATGGTGTCCCACAAAATCGACCACGGATTTTGCTTGTGGGCATAAGAGACGACATAGGGTTCATTCCCGAACTGGACAAGAGAGCTTCTGGCGCATTGCCAGAGCCAACAAATCATGCCCCTGATCTAGTGGATCTCCTTGGGGATCTAGTTGATCCGGATTGGTTGCCAGGAGGATCAACAGCCTCTTATGTGAATCCCGCGAGTAATAAATTTCAAAGGGCTTTGCGAACGTCAATCAGTGGAACGGTAGCTAGGATTGGCGACCCCATCACTGAGCAGGATTACAATGCCCACTCCCAGCGAGTAATTGAAAAATTTGAATACATGCTTGCGCATAACGGGAAAATTAAAGCCGCTGATCAGACCAAAAAGTTCGCCCAGCGATTACTGCCAGAGAGGTGGGGTCCGCTCGGGCCAACTATCACCGCGACATCACTTGCTGACGACTATGTTCATTTTTCACAGCCGCGAGTTTTGACAGTAAGAGAGTGGGCGCGCCTGCAAACATTCCCCGACTGGTACCAATTTCACGGCAAGCGCACAACAGGTGGGCGCAGGCGCGCTGGCGACCCTAGCGCTGGGGTTTGGCTACGCGACCTGCCGCGTTACACGCAGATTGGCAATGCAGTCCCCGTGCTTATGGCTCACGCAGTGGGGCAGCACCTCAAGAGATTGTTGGGTTACTCCGACAAGTTATAACGCGCTCGGATTGGAAATAGCACCTCATGACCAGCGGGTGTCACCTTAAAACTGGGTCCACGCTCCGTCACACCCCTTGGGGAATCCTTAATCAGATGGTCGAGAGTTATTTGTCCCTCAGCAACAAGGGCGCCAAAGAGCTGTGACGCAGGTGGCCCAGTGTGATCAATTCCAAGAATGTTGAAGGCCGGCTTACCCTTTAGCAGGCATTCATCCATGCGCACCCAAAACGTTTCATGATGTTTGTCCTCAAGCCGTCTCTGAAGCGTTGACAGTTCCCATTTAAGAGCTGGAGCCATCGTAGGCTTGTGAAATTCCACCAACGACTCTCCTGAGTCAGCCAGCTGTAGTAGCAGTCCCTGCGAATTGGGGCGTTTCGCATCAACTGTGCAAGTTAGCCTGCGTACTCCGCTTCTTTCGTAGCCGTAGGCTGTCAGAAAAGACCGAATGCTTTTGCATTCTGAAAGGCTCCAGTCCGGCACTTGTGCAAAAAGTTGCTTCCGTGCAGTAGCTGAAGAGGGGCGGTTTGTCCGCGCAGCTTTGATCTCAACAGTGCCCAGATAGTCTGGAAGCTTTGACGAATTTTGATCTATCCCGAGCGCATGCTCAATTGATACACCGACGGACGGATCGTGGGTCCCAATCTGTAAGATTGGGCCAAGCGAAGCGAGGTGAGCCACTCGCTCCAACAATTCACGTGCCTCCTTACTTGCCCATGGCGCGGCATCACCACCCAAGAGCATGGACGGAGCGGGGATCGGGATCCCATTCAGGTTACCCACATAGAGAGCGCCGTTGATTACCGCAAGCGCAAGAGTGTCACCCGCCATCGCAAATTGTTGGAGGGAGTAAATCCAAAGCCTTGGGTCCCCATGTTTCGTTTGCGGTCTGTATAGAGAGATCTCTGTGCGTGTCTCCATGGACCCCTGAATCATCGTGCAGTGCTTTAAGACTTTATTACTAGGACCAACTTCTTGCTTCGTGTAGTCGTGGAAACCGCTGGAACGGAACAGATCCCTAATTGTCCAATGGGCATCTGCAATGCTTTTCGCGAACATTGTTGAAGTGACATGAAGTAAGGCCACCTGACCATAGCGCGACGCAAAGGAAGTCAAGTTGTTTCGCTGAGCGCTACTAAGTACAATTTGATCAACTAGAGCCATGACCTAATTCTAACTTCTTCGTCAGCAGGAATGCGCACGGATTGATTGTCTGGGCATGCGAATCAGGGTGACCTGAGGGCCTATTGCTGCCAGATTAGATCTGCTTCAGCTTCGGAAGCACCTCTTCGGCGAAGCGGATCATCGACTCCTCATCGTGTGGGGTAGCGAAGCCGGCGATCAGGTGGCGGTAGCCGATCTTTAGGTAAGGAGCGAGGTGCTCCACGACCTGATCGACGGTGCCGACCGGCTGGTTCTCCC
>JAUMAI010000319.1:0-4018 GCA_032116775.1 Pirellula sp.
TGACTGACAAGCAGATGCATCAACACAAATCGTTCCGCCTAGGGACCGAGCATGCATTGTGCAGAAACAGGGGGGGGAGGTGGTGGATTTGGCACAAAAAACCTTTCGTGATTTCACGATCGCCGACGATGAATCTCACTCGTAGTGCGGTCGAGCGAGCTTGGCTTGCGACCTGCTGATCGCAGCATTCAGCAAGCAAATCCATAGCAAAACACGCGTACATACCCAGGGACTGTCCCCGGGTTTTCCCCGGGTTTTCACGCATACATACCCAGGGACTGTCCCCGGAAAACTCACTCGTAGAGCACGCATATACACTCGGGGAATGTCGCCAGTTACTAAGCCAGATCCGTCCGAGTTCTTTGCGGGCTAGGTTTGGCTAGCCTCCCCCAATCGCACCTTTCAATCCGGCCCCCTTATTGTGTGCGCCTTATTGGTGCCAAGCGCAGGTGTGGACCGGGCTAGGTCTTTTTGGTCTTATCACATGAATGGCAAGAAGTAGAGCCATTTGGTCATCCGCATTGTAACGCGACTCATGATGTGGATTGGCTTGAGTGAATCTGTGTATATCGCAATAGAACCTGCGGTACCCAAATCCAGCCCAGCAGCCTGTTCATCGTCCTTCATTAGGATTTTGACTGCAAGTATGCCGGGTGAACCGATTTGTGACGCGGAAGGCAATGTCCCACTGACAACTCCTTGGCCTTCGCTAGTCGCCTCGATAATTGCATCTACTTTGCCATGAAACAAATGACCAGGATGGCTCTTAAAAACCAGTTCGACTTCCTGTCCAGGTTTGACGTTCACTAGCATCTGCTGTTTGAACGGGGCGACCACGAAAATTTCCGACGTATCGATAAACGTACCCACCGCTGCGGAAGGCGATGGGACGACGAACGTACCTTCGCGGACTTGCCAATTCATGACGAATCCGTCGGCAGGAGCCAGAACGGAACATTGCTGGAGGTTAAACTCGGTGGTTTTAAGCTTCTCTTCCGCCAGCACAATCGCATCTTTGCTTCCGGCGAAACTGGCGTCGGACTGATCTCGTGCTGCCAGGGCTTGCTCCAACGATGCTTGGGCCGCAGAGTATCGTTCCCGTGCGTCGCTAAGCTCTTGTTTCGAGATCGTACCCGCACTTGCTGCTTCGGTTATTTCTAATGTCAACTTAGCCGCTCTGGCGTCGGCTTCCACTCGAGCGATACTTGCCTCTGCAACTTTCACTCCAGATTCAAATTTCGCTTGATCGCTATGAGCGACCTGCAAGGCTGCCTGTGCTTGATTGACCGTGTACTGATAGGAGGTAGGGTCAATCTCAAATAGCAAGTCACCCTTCTTGATCGAAACGTTGGGCTTGGCGGAAAGATGGACTACGGGTCCTTGTACCCAGGGTACGATCGGAACGACATATCGACACACTACCGCACGTGTGGACGTTGGCGAACCAAGCGTCCATAAAGTTAACAGGCCGAGGATCGAAACGAAAAACAATGTAACAAAGAAGGCGATATTGACAGGATTTGGTTTGATCTTAAATACTTTGTAAACAAGACAAATCGCCGATACAAAGAGGATGATTACGTCCTTCAGCGATTTTGCCGGGCAGCGACCCAATGACCACCACTACGGAGACAAAGAGAGAGATGATGATCCCAAATACGACGAAGGCCATGTAATCAAAAAAATCGAGCTGCATTTTGTTTGGATCAATCTTGGTTAGTTCGGTAATAATCTTGCGGACCGAAGTCGCATTGCTAAGACATATACGTATCGAGGTGGACCTAGCCACTTTAGCTCGAATCTTAACGATTACCGACCGGAATTTCGTCAGAAATGATCATAGATTTTGCTTGTGCATGAAAGTCCAAAAAGAGCACAACATAGCATAAGAACAAATAGATAAGCTGAAGGATAAACGAGTTTGCATCCGCGGCACCCTCGCTGCGGGCAAAGGTATTGTTGTAGCCGAATATAGCTGTGGATCCTTTAAACATGGGAGTTCCCGCGGTGAGTGCGAACCGTCCAATCTGCTGAGTTGGTGTGGCTACCACATCGTTGACCTCCACCCTACCGCCGAACAAACCCACCACGCCTACCCCCGCCCACAAGCGATCATAAACCGTTCTGCTGTAATGAAGTTCAATGTCGGCTAAAGGGTACTGCTGGAGAACACTGCCTCCCAGATACTCCTCGTTTGCGGAGTAAAACGCGACGCTTGAATAAAAGTCGAGCCACGATTTGCCTTCGTCTCGTGTGATGCTGTAGTTCAGAAGCGGTCGGAACATAAACCTGTTTGCACCCAGATTCACAGCCGAGTTCGGATCGTACTGTCCCAGCGGCAGTCCGAACGTAAAATGCAGGCCGCAGTAATCTCCCGGCGTCCAGTCCTTGAAGTCCTCTCGCTGCAAAGCCGGTGCGCCAAACAAATTTGCTTCAAAGGTGACCGAAGGATCCCCGAACCCCGATTCCCTCGCGGTCACAAGGTTCGACTCGGTGTTGAAACTCAAAAGATCTTGCATCGGTAACACCACTCCCAACCCACCCGTTCGTCCGCCTACGTCCAGGATTCTCGAATAAATCAAAGACTGAGTCTGCAAACGGGTTTCCGTCAGCGGGATGGGCAAGTTTTCCACACCACCTGTATTGGAACGCACCCCGCTGTACGAGTACATCGCCAAGTTTCCCTGCGGTGCATTGAGGTAAGACCTTGCAATCTGACCATAGGCGGTGCCACAGAACATCGCGCAAAACGCAAGCGCCACGGAGACAAGGGGTCGCAAATTGGTTTTTAGCATAAGGATGACTTACCTCGTGGATCTCGGTATTTATTTGGGTTGTATCGTCTACAACGAGTGAACAGGTTCAGACGATTTCGCCGAAAGAGGCCGTTTGCAGTTTCGTGAGTTTTAAAGTTCTACGCAGATGACCACCGGCTGTTCGTGGCCAGTGAGCTTGTTGGAGTCGGCTATTGAACTGACGATAAAGGTAATGGTCTACTCCCCACCAGTCAGCGTTGCCACCACGCCCGTCGTTACGGGTGATGCTGCCGTTGAGCAAGAAATTCTCAGTGCTTCTTTTGCCCGAGCGCTTCGTTGGCGATGGAGGTTTGCTCGATGTGGAGCGGGATGTCGCCCGTCCGCACCGCGGCCAGCAACGCGCAGAAGATCATCGTGAAGAGCGTGGTCAACGTCATCGACGCGTAGATGACGCTGGATTGCCACGTGTCGCCATTGGGTAGAGTGATATCAATCGCAGGTCCCGTCAGATTGCGGAAGATGCCGCCGAGCGCGACCAAGGCATACATCGCAATACCCTGTTGCCAATAAAGGCGACCGGGCAGGGAGCGGTTCGGCAGATCACGCTTGGCTTCGTGAGCCAGCCATGCTCCGAACACCCCGTAGATCAGGAGTGTCGTGAGCAGCCAGCCTGCGAAATTGCTGACCGGAACACCGAACCATGGGCCCGGATGGTCATAGAAGAATGCCTTGTTGATGGTATGAAAGACTGCGTCGTTGCTCAAGTCCCACATCGTGAACACGAAGGCCGCGATAACCGCTGCCGACCACACGCGGTCGCGCCAGTGCGCGGGTTGCGTCCGACCCACAAGCACCTGCGCGACCGACCAGGAGATGTAGCCCATCGCCATGTACGTTGGTGTTGCCAGCCAGGGGATGTTGAACAGCCGCGGGCCGGTGGCCTCGGAATGATGGAAGCCGCCAAATGGAAAACCGTACATCACGCTCAGGTTCTCGAACAGGTTGCTGATAACAAAGCACACAATCGCATAGGCCGTCAGCTCCCGGACTCGCCATTGCCCAAGGGCATGTATCAGGAAGAAAGCCGTCAACAACGATTGCTCAAGCAGATTGCGAGTGAACGGATCGAGCACCGAAGCCAGAGCCCACTGCAGGCCGAATGACCAAGCCGCGTAAAGCCCAATCACCGCCCAGCCCACCAGAACCAGCCTATCGCTAGTCTGGTTGGTTAAGGCAGTGTCACGATCTGGAAGTGTGGTCAT
>JAUMAI010000320.1:0-1265 GCA_032116775.1 Pirellula sp.
TTACCCCCCAAGGACAAACGCAATGGAGCGGCGATGGTGATTTGTCCCGGTGGCGGATTCAATATTTTAGCCTGGGACCTAGAAGGAACCGAAGTTGCCGAATGGCTTAACACTCAAGGAATCGTCGCTGTGGTTCTGAAATACCGGGTGCCAACCAACGACCACACCATCAAGTGGGAACCGCCTGCTCAAGATGCACAACGGGCGATTCGTTGGGTTAGAAGCCAATCTGCAGCTTTCGGTATCGACAAAGACAAGGTCGGCATACTTGGTTTCTCCGCTGGAGGTTGTACCGCTGCCCGAGCAACACTGCATCAAGACCCACCGCTGTACCAACCCATCGATCAGATCGATCAAGAAAGTGCTAAACCAAACCTTGCTATTTTGATCTACCCAGCCTATTTAGTAGACCAATCAGGAAAATTACTTGAAGATGTGAAAATCGATTCGACGACACCAGCGATGTTTATCGCTTACGCCTTCGATGATCCGGTGCGTCCTGAAAATGCCCTTGAAGTGTATGCGGCGTTAAAGAAAGCTGGTGTAGCGAGCGAAATGCATTTATATGATTCCGGCGGACATGGCTATGGCCTGAGAGCGGGCAACAATCCCGCTTCAACATGGGCCAAGCGATGCGAGGAATGGTTGATGCGTAAAGGCTGGATAAAATCCTAAAGCGTGTGGTGGAGGATAGACAATGCGAGAACATATTCGGAAGGATGTTCGTAACAATGTCGATCGCGATCCCAATCCATGGAGACATGGTTTACAACGTCCACTCAATCGACGCTGTGCGGTGCAAGCTGGGGCGATTGGATTATTGGGTTTAGGGAGCAATCATCTTTTTGGCCTTCGCGAGCTTATTGCTTCTCCACCGCCGGGACAGACGACAACCAATGTTACAGGAGGTCGAGCTAAAGCTTGTATCTTTATTTTCCTGTCGGGTGGACTAGCACAACACGAAAGCTTCGACCCCAAACCAAACGCACCGGCTGATGTGCGTGGTGAGTTTGGCGTAGTCCCAACGAATACCCCTGGTGTTCTTTTTTCAGAACATTTGCCACTCTTGGCTCAACGATCAAACAAATTTGCCCTCATTCGCACAGTAACTCATACTTCGAATGATCATTCGGTCGGTCATCATATTATGCTGTCTGGCAGAACCCAAATCCCTCCTGGCTTTGATCCCAATGTTCCAGGTCCTAAAGATCATCCCTCGATTGCCGCGATGATCGGCGCGGTCTCGACTCCCAAAAATAACCTCC
>JAUMAI010000320.1:1275-3300 GCA_032116775.1 Pirellula sp.
GAATGATGGGGCGCTATCGAGAACCTTGGTTCATTGAAGCCTCCCCTTTTCACAACCAGTCTTACGGCGCATTTCCCGAGTTCTCCTTTGACCATCAGGAACGCGGAAAACCTGACGATCGTACTTTCGACGCTCCGCACTTGGCCTTACAAGCAGGCGATGATGCGTCCCATACCTCGGATCGATTGGCATTATTAGCCCAACTCAAAGGTCAAGCCAAACACCTGCAGTCTGCGGTCGAGCGCCATGGCTTAGACGAATTGCGCCAAAAAGTTGTGCACATGCTTTCCGACAGCCGCGTTCACCGCGCCTTGCAAGTCACCTCCGGCGATCCGATGCATCAGGATCGATATGGCCGAAATTCTTTCGGCTGGTCTTTGCTGATGGCCAAGCAGTTGGTGGAACTCGGTGTACCGCTTGTCCAAGTAAATCTTGGAAATGATGAAACTTGGGATACACATGGAAATGCCTTCCCTCACTTAAAAGAGAAACTACTTCCACCCACCGACCGAGCCTTGGCAGCGCTGCTCGATGACATGGAAGCAAGCGGCTTACTCGATGAAACCCTCGTTGTCGTCGCATCGGAGTTTGGGCGCACCCCAAAAATATCCCATTTGGCACAGCACTACAAATTGCCGGGACGTGACCACTGGGGTGCGTTACAATCGGTACTGTTGGCGGGTGCTGGCATCCTTCCCGGCGCATGCCTCGGAAAATCTGACTCCCTAGGAGCTTTCCCCGCAGATCGCCCAGTAACTCCAGAAGAGCTCGCAGCCACGATCTATCACAGCCTAGGTATCCCCCAGCACGCTACCTGGCAAGATCCTGAAGGAAGGCCACACGCTATCTTCCATGGATCCCCAATAGAAGAGCTTTTTTCTTGACTCTCCAAGACATCCGGGGAATCATTCCTTAACAAACGCTCCCCAAGCTGGGAAAAGATTCTTCCTGTTGAGGCCCAAATTTAGGCTAATGTCTCTACCGACGCGGGACAGAAATCGATAACCTTACACGTTTCCGGTTTGGTATGTTTGTGGGCACGTGCTTTTACGGTGGAGTCCCCTAAGAACAATGCACATGAATCACATGAATGATGAAACCCTCGACACAATCCAGGCAGTTTACGGTGTCGAGAACTGGTCCGCTGGATACTTCGACATCAATGCTAAAGGGCATATCACTGTCCGCCCCGCCAATGGCGATGCTCGCTACGTGGACCTAAAAGATCTGGTTGATCATTTAGTAACCACCCGTAAGCTACACCTCCCTTTGCTGATTCGTTTTCCGCAATTGTTGACGAGTCAGTTGCGAACTCTATCGAACGCCTACCAACAAGCTATCTCCGAATACGGGTATCAGGGACAACATTACCCGGTTTTCCCGATGAAGGTGAATCCACGTCGGGAAGTCGTTGAAGAATTTTTACGCGACTCACAACGGTGCATGGTCGGCCTAGAATGTGGCTCAAAAGCCGAACTCTACGCCGCAATAGCCCAAGAGCAATCCCCACAATCACTCCTGCTGTGCAATGGCTTTAAAGACGAAGCTTTCGTGAGAGCGGCATTGCTCGGAGTAAGAGCTGGAAAGCGAGTTACCATCGTCGTTGAGAAACTCAACGAGCTCAGCATGGTAGTAAAACTTGCTCAGCAAACCGGAATTTGCCCTTGGATCGGCCTACGAGCCAAGCTCTACTCCAAAGGCTCTGGAAAGTGGGCTAGCTCTGGAGGAGATTCGGCCAAATTCGGCTTAACCACCTCCGAACTGCTGGATTGCGTTCGACTGCTGAAAGATGCAAGGCTGGATGGCAACCTCAAGTTATTGCACTTCCATATCGGCTCGCAGATCACGGATATCAAACGAGTCAAGAATGCGATGAAGGAAGCAGCGCGAGTTTACGCAAAGCTTCGACAAATGGGCTGCAATATCGAATTCCTTGATATCGGTGGCGGCTTGGGAGTTGATTACGACGGCTCGCAAACCCGTTTTGACTCAAGCGTGAATTACACGGTTCAAGAATTTGCTAAC
>JAUMAI010000321.1:0-3343 GCA_032116775.1 Pirellula sp.
AGTGTCCTGTCCATAATACGCCGACCGATGAGTCGCTTATCAGTTCAAAGACTGACGCTAGTAGCTCGGGCATATCGTGTTCGAAATCCCAAGCCTCTCCTTTAGGACCATGACCATAACTCGGCGGGTCTAGAAGGATAAGGTCGTATTGATTGCCCCGCCGTATCTCACGCTCGACAAAACGCCTGGCGTCTTCTTGTATCCAACGTATTGGCGCTGCATCTAGTCCGCTGTGCGCCGAATTCTCGCGCGCCCAAAGTAACGTTGGGCGAGATGCATCAACATGCGTAACATGCCAGCCTGCCTGGGCTAAGACCAGGGAACTTGCGCCAGTATAGGCAAATAGATTTAAGCAACGCTTGGTCTCTGCTGGATCGATAGCGAGCGTCGAGAACCATTCCCAATTCACCATCTGTTCCGGGAATACACCGATGTGCCCGAATGGAGTTGGGCGCAGAAGCAGGGAGATCTCGGAGAAGCTGAATTCCCAGGCATGGGGAAGGGTTTGAAGATGTTGCCATCCCTTGTGTCCATTAGCGGCAAAGCGAGTGGTCGCCTCGCGCCACAAAGTGGGTTGGTTTTTGGAAAAGCCTTCGGCTGCCGGACAGGGACGGTCAACAATGACGCCAGCAATCCGCTCAAGCTTCCGCCCGGAACCAAAATCCAGCAATTCATAAGTATTCTTGGGTAGAAACATATCTAAAAGAATAACTTGGCTGGGCTCTGTCAGCTAGATTGGGAAACGGAATAGATGGTAAAGATCCATGTGAAGCGGACTTGATTGGAGATCGATTCGCGTAGATCGATCGTCGCGTTCTCAAAGCGGCTGCTGGTGAATTATTACTTTTTCTGCTGTTTCTTGGCTGCAGGTTGTTGTGGATCTCCCAGCATCGCAGGCAGTGGCAAGTAGTCGAAGTCGAGCAGCATTTTTTCCGCTAACTTCTCGCGCAACTCGCGTTCGATTACAAGAAGCTCCAGCTTTCCACTTAGATTCTCCAACTCGCTCGGATCGTTCACTAAATCATACAACTCGTACACTGGGCGAGGGTTAGTGAAATAGGTTTTCGTCAAAGGTACAGAGAGAGAACCATCCGAATGAGATGCTTGAATTTGCTTCCAGCCCTTACCACCTGCTGAATCAACGGGAGAATAAGGAATCCAGGGTGTACAGTTATAAATGAACTTATAACGATCACTCCGTACGGCCCGTGACAAGTCATATCCCGAATTGGACATGTTGACCGACACAGGGGCGGAGCCATGTGGTCCGCGTTCAACGAATAAGAACTGTCGTGGTTTAAAGTCCGCGCCTTTGAGTAACTTCAAAAAGCTAAGTCCAGTCATCTTACTACCGGGCTCGAGACCGGCTGCTTCCAAAAGTGTTGGAGCCAAATCCTCCGCGCTAATTAATACCGCTGACTCCGAGCCAGCGGCGACGACACTTGGCCAGCGCACGATAAAAGGTACATTGGAGCCTGGATCGTAAAGCGAGCCTTTACCGTGGGGAAAGGCCATCCCATTATCACCACAGAAGATGATGACGGTGTTATCTAGCAGTTGTTTCTTCTCCAGTACCTTAAGCACGTTGGCAACAGTTTGGTCTAATCGATTAATTTCGGCGCAGTAATCTGCGAACTCTTCTCGAACGCCAGGCAGGTCCGGCCAATGAGCCGGTAATTTAAGGGTTTGTGGGTCGGGACGAAAACTCGAAGCCGTATTCCAAGGATGATGTGGATCACTGAAATTCGCCCACAGAAAAAAAGGCTTATCTTGTGGACGCTTATCAAGAAAGATTTCTACTTGATTGGCAACCTCATTATCACCGCAAGTATTTAGGAAATCGACTCGCTCCGAAAAAGTACGGAGCTGATGACGATCAAAAAGCTTCTCCATGGCTGGATTGCTCCGAGCATTTCCATCGAGGTGATAGCTGCGTCCACATACACCAGTGAAGTAGCCTTTCTGGGAGCGAAGTAGCTCTGGAAATGTTATTTCTTCTTTGGGTAGTGGAGCCGAAAACCTTGTCATTCGAGCAGCTACCGGCGAGCGACCTGTCATTAGGGTTGCCCGAGAAGGGACACATTGCGGTGCAGCGGTAAAGAAACGATGAAATTTCATTCCTTCTGCTGCTAACCGATCGAGTGTCGGCGTACGCACATTCGAATCGCCGTAAGCACTGAGGTAGGGATAAGAGTGGTCATCACTCAGCATGAATAAAATATTCGGTGGCGTATCAGTCGCACGAAGCGGTACTGCGAAGATACATAAGAGGAGAAACAAGGCAGAGGTGTGGTTTCGCATGGTAGGTTTCCCTCGTGTTTTCTTAGTTCAGTCAGGGCGTCCGGTCGAATCGGGCTTTTTGCCTTCCATGATCGCTTTTGCTTGGCGCACGAATCGACGGCCCAAAACTTCGTAGCCATGCTTGGTGTAATGGAGGTCATTAGTCAGCTGGCCATCTTTGGGTTTGTCAATTAAGTCGTCGCAATCGACCCACGCGCCGCGTGGGTCACTTTCGGCCAGCGATACTTGGATTTGTCTGATGGCCTGCCATGACTTGTCTTCTGTTGTTCCATGGTCGCTGAGACGACCGATAACAAAGATCATATCGGGACACTTCAAATCGCGCCTGAGATTCGAAATCAATTGAGCGAGAGATTCGCGGTAGACTGAATCAAGTTTTTCACGGGCGTCTCGTTCTCCTTGCATCCAGCAAAAAGTGATTGTTTTTGGAGGCGATAACTTAGCAACGATTGTCTGATAATCGCGCAAGATTGTCTGATAATAAGTATCATCTTTTATTTTATCGTTCAGACGCGCTTTGGCTGGATCAATTCCCTGGGATCGCGCAAGCTCATCCCAATTTGCAAGCCAATGTCGGATGGGTTGCCCACCAACAGCAACTTTGATGTAGTGTGTCGGTTGCTCACCGAATTGATTTTTCAATTCGGGTTCCAGGCCGAGTTTTGGATTCATGCCAGCCATATTGGATTGTCCCGACAGAATGAACAGGTGCCATGGCGATTCCTGTGCGTTGGAAACGCCTGTCGTCAAGAAAGCGAATATTATCGTGTAGAGGTAGAGATGAGTTAGTTTCATAGGAAATGGCTCAAAAGCTTAGGGATCTATTTCTTGATATCACCGCGGTTCGGTTGGGCAGCGTTGGTGTTGGGGTTTACAAATTCATCATGACTGAGCGACCCATTGCGATCGCGGTCGAAATTGTTGAAGCGAGTCGAAGCATCTGGCTTGTTGACACCCGACTTGTATTCCTCGAAGCTGAGTTGATTATCTTGGTTTTTGTCCCAGCGGCGAAAAATCGCTGGTCTGTTAATGTTTGTGTTTG
>JAUMAI010000322.1:0-2641 GCA_032116775.1 Pirellula sp.
CAAGCTTTTATAGTCACGAGTTCTAATGAATTTCTTCGCTTCAGGCTCCGTCAACAGAACTTGCTTATTCGCATCAGCTGAATTCGTATGGATGCTCTCCTCAAGTACCTGGTAATGGATTTCGATCCATGTAGATCCAGCAGATCTTCTGTGGCCTTTAATCACCACATACACAGACCTTACCAACCAGATACCGATTAAGATCTGCATAACGCCAATGGCATACATCACTGCATTCGATGCTGAGGAGAGCAGCAAAGGTCGGAATAAAGATGGGTTTACGAAATGCAAGATGCCAACAGAGATCATGAAGATAGCCAGAACGCATTTGATTGCGGCTTTAATTCGAGACATTTCAATTACCTTTGTATATTGTGAATCGTCTCGCCGTGGCGACGTCACGCTCTCCAGGCTCCGCCTACTTGGAGATTCCTGGAGAACTCAGGGCCACGCGGAAGCCGACGTTGTGGTTGCGGTACGATGGGGCATTCCTGAACCTGTACGCCGACCTACAAAACGCGGGATCGCTAAGCCAACAGCCGCCACGGAACAAGCGGAGCGAGCCCGTCGATGGACCAACTGGATCTGCAACCGCTCCAGTGGGGTACTCGCCGTACCAGTCCGAGCACCATTCGGAAACGTTACCATGCATATCGAAGATTCCAAACTCATTCGATCGGAAATTACCCGCGCGACTCGTAAAAAGCGCGCTGTCGCTCGAACTTACGGTTGGGAAATAACTAAACTTCCGATCCAGAGTCGCATCAGCAACGTTATCAAATCCCACCAACTGTTCACCATTGTCCCCAAAACTGAACTCACTCGCTGAACCCGCTCGACATGAGTATTCCCACTCAGCTTCTGTGGGCAAGCGGTACTCGCGTCCCTCTACTCGGCTCAACCACCGACAAAACGCCATCGCATCATTCCACGAAACGTTCACGACCGGATGATTATCGTCCTGCGCAAATCCAGGATTACGCCAAGAGTACTTGATAATCTGATCGAACTTTCCGGTTGCTTGGTCGAACCCAACCCCACCTTGGCCATCGATCTCAGCCTCCGTTTTATAATTCTCAGCTTCAACAAACTTGCGAAATTGCCCTACCGTGACTTCGTGTACCCCCATATAAAACGGTTTGCTTAGTACGACTTGATGCGGTGTTTCTCCCTCGTAATACCCCTCTTTCCCCCCGGGATATCGCTGGTGCACTTCTTTAGGGGTAAGCTTGCTTCCCATCGTAAAAGTTCCGCTCGGTATCAACGCAAATTCCATACGCAGCGAATTAGTGAATGATTTAGAAAGGGGCAAATTGGATGCGGGAGAGCGACGCTGCGTAACTAGCCCCAGAACCATCGTCCCCGATAAGTTTCCCATCAAGTTCGGACGCTGTGCATTGTCAATCGACACCTCCAACAGACCAGGCGAATTACGCTCAACCTGCTTGGAGACGTAACTTGCCAGCCCCTGAAACGTTACCTCCTCATCCGCATCCGCTGCTTCACCGCGTAACCCCTTGAGCAAATAGTAGGTGAAAATACCATGCTGTAACTCTTTGGATTCAAACGAGCGACGACCGCTTTTCGCGGCGAAGAATAAAGCCAGCTTATCGCTCAGTTCTCGAATTGTGCTCCCATCAACACCTCCCTTGCCACTTTTGTCCGCACTATCTCGACAAGCATCGAGCATAATAATATTTTGATCGCTGCCGCTAAAATCCTCCAATCGCCTCAACAGACCGTTGATAGACAAAAGCGTATTGACATCCGTTTTCAACGCATCTTTCGGACAAAAAAATGGCTCTTCTACCTCGATGGTGTCACCGCCATCCTTCGTGCGTTGCACCAATTTCTGCACACCATGCCCTGAGAAATAGACTATCACGATGTCCGATTTGTTAAGCTTTTTGGTGGCTTGGATAAAACGATCTAACTCGGAGTTCAGCTTTTCCGAATTAGCTTCATCACCGATGACCGAGGAGACACTAAAACCTAAAGATTCAAGCTCACGCTTAACTTGTTGGGCATCCTCTTCGGCATAGTCTAGATTTTTTAAGCCGCTTTTATCGTATCGCTCGACACCCGCCACGAAGGCGATTTTGGTTTGGGCGATGACCTGCTGCGGAACGCATAACAGAAAGAGTCCACAGAAAATTCCTAATCCTAGATGACGCTGCCACATAGCTTAAGTATCCCCATAGAGACTTGGATCGAAAGTTCCCTCGCTTATGTAATGCCTGTTTTTAAGCCGTCCTGCCCAATATTTTAAAAAAACTCGCAACCAAAGTATCAACCTAACAGTGGATAGTGCAGTCATCCAGGAGATGCAACCCAACATTTGGAGTGGTCTTTTCCCGACGTAAAAAAATAAATCTTTCAATTCTTCTGTCCGGAGATCGGAGCGGTAAGTGCATTATGATTATGGGGGCTGTTATGATCGTGGAGCTACGGAGCCGGTACCTACATTACCCCCGACAAAGAGTGACTCGCTTGGACACACTGCTGCTGCCAACGTTTATCAAAGGCATCCGCCCCCCCAGTCACCCAACTTACTAATAATTCCTCACACCAAGAGTAACCCGCTATGCATCGCGCGGTATTTGGATGGACAACCGCCTTGTGTCTGATCTCGTCTTTGGGT
>JAUMAI010000323.1:0-2206 GCA_032116775.1 Pirellula sp.
CACCGTTCCAAAAAGGACTGCTAGATATCGCTTGTGAATTTTGCGACTGTGGAATTGCTCTCCGAGACGCTGCAATGCCCTCTGATTGCGAGCGATCAAGAGTGCCCCACTGGTTCCCCGATCCAAACGATGCGGCAAACCAACAAACGGAATACTGGCCGAATTGACCTGCTGCCATTGTACTCGTAAAACGCTTTCGACGCTCTCAACGCCGCTGGCAGCTTGAGTAAACAATCCGGCGGGTTTGTTGATTACCGCAAAAAACGGTTCGTTGTAAAGAATCGGAATCGACTTCATTGGTTATACTTAAAAAACGAGGAACCCCGGCCACGTGTAGCCGCCGATCGCTCAACGGACTGTATCGTAAGAGTTCCTCGCTATAATCGCAGTTGTACTCGGCCAATGGGCTGGGTCAAGTAGTCAAACCACTGGATCGTTCATGCCGGATTCCCCATACAGTCACCTACGTTATCAATTCGTCACGGGAAAACTGGCCGCTGCCGCGACTCGTGATATTGCTCAACGATTGAGCAACGAGTTCGGCTTTGCTTTTAGTATTGATGTACTGCCAATTACCGTCGCCGCGTTGATGACTCCAAAGTGGCTGAAACGAAATCTGGTGATTCAGTCAGAAATCGATCGGATTGTACTGCCTGGCTATCTAGAGACGGTATTCGAAGAGGTGAGATCGGCTTTCCCAGATCATGCTGATAAGTTTGTGTGTGGTCCAAAAGACATAAGAGATTTGCCACAGCTGTTTGGGAAAAAGAAAAAGAGGGCTGAGGATTATGGCGGCTATGACATTGAAGTGATCGCGGAAATCAATCACGCGCCGCGTCGCGACCTGTCATCGCTGATTAGGGAAGCGAAGAATCTGAAAGCCGACGGGGCGGATATTATCGATATCGGATGCGATCCGAATTCACGCTGGCAGAACGTAGGAGAGGCCGTCAAGGCGTTGAAGGGGGAGGGGCTGCGAGTTTCCATTGACACCTTCGATATCTGGGAGGCAACTGAGGCTTGTCGAGCAGGTGCCGAACTCGTTTTGAGTGTCAACTCTACCAACATCGAGGCTGCGTTTGATTGGGGCTGCGAGGTTGTCTTGGTTCCTGATCAAATTGGAACCTTGAGTGGTCTTGATGAGAACCTTGAGCGACTGGCTCAGAAAAATGTAAAAGTGCGCATCGATCCCATTTTAGAGCCACTCGGTTGTGGATTTGCCATGAGCCTACAGCGTTACATGCAGGCTCGCGAGCGTTGGCCGGAAGTCGAGATCATGATGGGAATCGGCAATATCACCGAACTGACGGACAGTGATAGTGCTGGCATCAATGTCTTGCTTCTGGGGATCTGCCAAGAATTGGGGATTCGCAGCGTATTAACAACACAAGTTATTAATTGGGCCCGGTCCTCGGTCAGGGAATGTGATTTGGGGAGAAGATTGGTCTATTACGCTTGTCAGAACAAGATTCCACCTAAGCACTTGGAACCGCTTTTGGTAATGTTACGAGATCCGAAACTCAAGCAATATCCACTGTCAGTTCTTGAAGAGATGGCTGCTTCCATTCGGGACAATAACTATCGCATTATAGCCCAAGAAGATGGAATTCACTTACTTAGTGCCAATCTGCACTTGCACCATTCGGATCCCTTTGAGCTAATGGCTCAACTGATGAAGCTCTCTCAAGCGAAAAATGTAGATGCGAGCCATGCATTTTATTTAGGTTTTGAAATGGCGAAGGCGCTGACTGCGATGACCCTGGGCAAGCAATACGAACAGGATGAAGCACTGCAATGGGGATTCCTGACCAGGAAAGAGCGCCATCATCGCCTTTCCAGGAATACACGACGAGATAACGCTGAAGAATGATGTGCTATGCTCCCGCTTGTTCACAGATTTGAAATTCCACCATCGGTCGTCGTGGCTCTGCGCGCGTTTGCTAAGCTTCCTAAAGTTTGTCTGCTGGAGAGCGCCAAGATATTGCCTGAGCTCGGCCGGTACTCGTTTTTGATGGCCGATCCTTTCATGGATTTGGTTTGCGAGAAACGCTGTCATAATCCTTTAGATGAAACGTCTGCTGCCCTTAGGACATTTCGTTCTGAAACGGTTTCTGGCTTGCCTCCTTTTCAAGGAGGGGCAGCTGGCTTGTTAAGTTATGAACTTGGAGGCTGTTTCGAAAAAATTGAACCAGCGAGATACGACGAT
>JAUMAI010000324.1:0-3158 GCA_032116775.1 Pirellula sp.
TGCATGCCATATTGATGTAACTCAGCGAGTTCCTTGACCAAAGAATTCTCACGGCGCTGGATCTCCTCTGCATATTCCGGAAAGTTTAAGCAAAGACAATCGCTTATCGTCCGTGTCGCTTCAAGCCACTTTGTGACATCCATCCACACATGTGGATCGGGATGGTGCTCTTCACCGTCGAGGATCGCATCAGCAGCAAGTTGATCCGTGACAGCGAAAACATTCGCAGAGTCACCGAGCCGATTGAGCACCGTCTGCATTTTTCCTTCAAGCAACAAGCCATTGTAAAAAATCAAATCCGCCCGATTCAATTGGACGATGTCATCGCGGGTCGGTTTGTAAAGATGAGGATCGATACCATCTCCCATCAACTGAATGACCTCGAATGATTCACCGGTTAATTGGCGAACGAGGTCAGCAATCATTCCGGTAGTAGCCACTATGCGTGGCCGCTCGTCGATCTCGTTGCTCGAGCGGCTAAGGCAACCGCCTAGAAAAAGAGCGAGCCAAACCAGAAGCCATCCCCATCGAAATGCTTCTCGATTCCGACCAAGCCACGGGCCAAGCCAAAGCGGTCGCGGGGAGGGCGCTAAATCGCTGTTGCCGCCCAGCGATTTTCCGCGAAAAAACGCGATAGTGCAGTCCGATTTTGCGCTATCCATATTTTCTGGGGCCTGTTGATATTTTTTGAGTATTCAAAATCTTCCTTTAGAGTACCCAAAAGTAAGCCTAGGGTAAAGATCGCCCGCAGTCGGATCATGGAAATCAGGCTATCAAAAAAGCGTGTGCTGCAAGGGGGCATTACTGCCGCCGGAGCCAAACCTTTTCGGGACAACATGCCTAAAGCTGCAGCCACCCGCTCAACCCACCTTTTTACTCAGGACCATGGAGCCTCAACCCGATACTCTTCCCTACAGGCTAAGCTCACTGCCGAAAGATCGAATCAACTTTCACAGTTGCTAGCAATCAGCACAAGAAGCTGAGCTTTACGCGATTCGAGAGATCGGATAAAGCTGTAAAGACAAGCGGTTCAGGGACGAAACCGAGAAATTTGGGGTGCGCGATGGATCGACGCAAGGCATTAGTTTTGGGACTTGCAGTAGCATGTCCTGGGTTGGTCATAGCGACCGGTTGCAAAGGTTATCAATACGGACACTTGGTTAAACCTGACGCTGCGAATATGGTTGGAAGCCATAAAGCGGGTGCAGAGGTTTTCGATCCGCTAATTGATGAGGCGGTGGCGAAATTGCTTGCGGCCGAGTGTGGCCCCTATCCGGTACAAGCATCAACAGCTGATGCCCAACCGCTAAAAAAGACGATTTGCTTTGTCGGCGTAGAGAACAAGAGCGCTGAAGAACTCGGCGACTTTAAAGATCAGATTTATCAGCAAATTGACACCAAGATCTTGGAATCCCAAACGTTCTCAGCTATCAGTCGGCGTATGGTCGATGCCGCTTTGTATGAAACAAGAATGCGACCAGACTCTTTGTTCATCCCAGACAACATGCGATTGTTCACTGCGGTACTAGAGAGACAAGGTCAGCCGGTGGACTACTTGCTCTTCGCGACTCTGACATCGGGCACAACGCAGCGAAACAATTCCAAGCAACGTGATTATCTGTTGACTCTGGAGATGGTCAACTTGACCACAGGCGTCGCTACCAAGCAATCGGCAGAGATTCGCAAGGGCTATCACAAGTCAGCTGTTAGTGCTTGGTGGAATTACAATCCGTTCAAGACGGATGAGCCATAATCGCATTTCCATTTTGCGAACAAGTAACTCTTTACGGATGATGGTGGCCGAGCGATGGGAGGGAAGTGGTATTCCATACTGCCGATCGCTCTACTCTCGCTGGGCTGGGTAATAACCAGTTCAGGTTGCTCTACTCATGCTGACTTCTTGCGACAACCGCGAGATCATTTCTATAGCAATCACCTGGCTCAAGCGGAAAAAGAGTTTACGACACTGCAGAAAAAACGTCGTGAAGGGGATGTTGCCGAACTCGATTTAGCCATGATCGAATTGGTTCAGGGCAAACCGAAAGCCGCCGAAGAACGACTACGAAAAGTTCGTGATCGCTTCGACGAATTGGAAAAAAACACAGCCGCCGCTGGGGTTATGTCATACTTCACCGACGATCAAACTCGAACGTATGCAGGTGAGGATTACGAGAAGATATTACTGCGGCTTTTTCTTGCGTTATCCAATTTGATGCACGACGGTGGCGACGCAGAAGCATACAGCTTGCAAATTCACGAGAAGCAAGAACAGTTATTTAAGTCCGCCTTGGAAGGTAATCAGGAGAATAGTCAGCGTGTGCAGCTTTTCAACGAAGCCTATCGCCCACTAGCGATCGGATACTACCTGCGCGGTCTGCTACGGGAAGAAACTAGAAACAACTACGATGATGCAGCTCGCAACTATCAAGCGGCTTTGGAACTCAATCCGAGTTGTGAGCCATTGCGATGGGACTTGGCACGCGCCCAACAAGGAGTACATAGTTCGCCCGGCCATGGTGCACTGTATATTTTCGCAATGGTGGGTCGTGGCCCTCACAAGATCGAAGTAGAGGAATACGCGACGAGCGATGCTTTGTTGATCGCAGATCGCATTGTTTCTGCAGTCGGACCAATGTCTGTACCGCCGACTTTAGCTCCGATCAAAATTCCTCGAGTCGTGATGCCACCGCAATCTGTAGACTGCCTCGGAGTTTCGATCGATGGGACGCGGATCGGCCCCACAGCCACCATGACCGATATCGGCTTGCTGGCCGAACGAACCTATGAAGCTGCCTTGCCAAAAATCATGGCACGAGCCGTGGCCCGTCGCGTGGTGAAGAAAGCCAGTGTCTACGCTGCCAAGGACCAACTTGAGGCAACAGCGCCATTGGCCAGTTTAGCAATGGACGCTGCCGGGGTCTTGTGGGAAGCAACCGAATCGGCCGATACACGCTGTTGGGGCTTGCTGCCACGCGAGATACAGGTCATGCGCGTGGAAGTTCCTGCGGGCAAACATCGATTGGACTTAGCCCCCTTAGTCAATTCTCGAGCTGTAGCCCGTGGCATATCGGAACAGGTTGAAATCACTGCCGGGCAAAACACTTATATCTTGGTTTACTTTCCGGACACTCAGCCGATCGGTGAATTGCTGATAGGCC
>JAUMAI010000325.1:0-4619 GCA_032116775.1 Pirellula sp.
GAACTTGACACCAAGGTGAACAAGTTGACAATCGCTAGTAACCTGGACGGTTAGCTCAGTTGGTTAGAGCACCACGTTGACATCGTGGGGGTCGTTGGTTCGAGTCCAATATCGTCCACTGTTAAAAATACCAGCCGAATTATTGATAAAGTTACCTTCTGACGTTCAGAAGTGCGGCGATTTCCAAAGGGCGCAAAACGGTACATACCGTTTTGTTCAAGGAGTCGCATCAAATGCCGAAGCTAGTAACGTCAATTCCGAAGTATCGGAAGCACAGAGCAAGTGGCCAAGCGCTGGTCACAATCAACGGTAAGGACCACTATCTAGGTCCGCATGGCACCAAAGCTAGCAAGCTTGAATACGACCGTTTAATCAATCAATGGATTGCAAGCAGCCGGAATCCGATGTTTGGTTTGCCATCGGAGCAATGCGGGGAACCGTCCCTATCGGACCTGATGAACGCCTACCGAAAATGGGCGGTCAAATACTACCGACACCCTGACGGCAAGCCGACCGGGACCGCCGACAATATCGCTCCATTCATGCGACGGATTCGAGAATGGTATGGCAAGGTTCCTGTATCGGAATTCACCCCTTTGGCGTTTAAGGATGTTATCAAACGTCTAATCGATGAAGGTTTGAGCATTTCGACCGTGAACGACTACATCGCTAGGTTGAAACATATGTTTCGATGGGGAGTATCTGAGGAGCTGGTGGGGGAACCGGTCCTACGTAGGCTGGAAACCGTATCAAGCGAACATCAAGGACGAAGCCAAGCCAAGGCAAGGAGGATCGTAGATGCGGTTCCGGCTGAGGTTGTGGAGCAAACGATGGCAAAAATACCGGTTGTGGTCCAGTCGATGGTTCAACTCCAAAGACTAACGGGCATGAGACCAGCCGAGGTTTGCCAGATTCGACCATGCGACGTTACAAAAACGGATGATGTTTGGCTCTATTCGCCATACCAGCACAAGACGCAACATCATGGCAAGACCCGAGTGATAGTCATCGCTTCCAAAGCTAAGGCGATCCTCGAGCCCTTCATGAATGGCAATCCAGACCTATTTTGCTTCAATCCAAAGCGTTCGGCTGAGATTCAAATTGCTAAGAAAACGGCAGCTAGGGTCACTCCATTATCATGCGGAAATACCCCAAAGACAAAACGTAAGATTCAAGGCGGACCATGCTATACCGCACATAGTTACCGCCGAGCTATCCATCGAGCTTGTGACCTCGTGTTCAAGCCCGAAAAGAAGCTCCAGGGCGATGAGCTAAAGGAATGGCAATCGAAACATCGTTGGAGTCCAAATCAGCTGCGCCATGCACTTGCTGAGGAGGTTCAAGGAATCGGTGACATCGAAGCCGTTGCAGCGGTGCTGGGTCACTCGAAACTTGACACAAGCAAGATTTACGCCAAGCACAATTTGAAACTGGCAATCGATACCATGCGTCAGATCGGCTAAAATCGCACACATCGCCAGGATCTCCTGGTGAGGTCGTCGCCGTCGTTTGGCTCATGGTTGTTTTTTCCTTTGGGAGTGTGTGTTGTTTTTGATATGCTTCCTTCCGCCCCTTAAAGGGTGCGGAAATGGAAGCTCAGATTCCGTCAAAATGCTTCCGTCAAATCAGGCGGAAGAACAGGCGGAAGAACTTGCCAAAAAACCAGTTCACGTTTGCTCCCCTTTTTGCGTCTGGTTGTTCGCTTAATGGACTTTTCTTGCTGCAATATTTGGAAGATTCGTTTGGACCTGCTCACCGAATGTCCGAAGCTTAATTTCGACAGAAGCGTCGATTGCGAAATGATCTTTCCGTCAGACAACGCCTCCAGCATCTCCTTCTTCGCGGCTGAATCGCTTTGTTCCTGCTTGGCTTGTCGAGTGTCTTTGACTTTCTTCAACGCAGGTTCAATGCTGCTCTCAAGCCAGAGGGGAAACTCCCAACGGATCGTCATAGGGTGTGGGCTGCGGAAGGATCTGCAAACTGCATCCACGACAGCACAATCAGCTAACTCGTGCGGTCGGATTGCAAGGTGGGTATCTGCAGCTCTCGCAATTGAACCAGCTCCAGCGCCCACGTCGGTCAATCCTTTCTCCCCTTGGGCACCTTTCGAGGTGTGGTGAATGACAATGTTCGAAGCGCTGGTATGTTCCGCTATGCGATCCCTGCGTTGTCGTTCTCGCTTGTTTTCGGCGGGAGTAAACGGTAAAGCGCATCCCAAACAATCGCCGTGTATTCACCAGCATTAAGCGTTTCAATCAAGTCGGTCGATAGTTCGATGATTGAACGGACATCGCCTCTTAAAGAGATGACGTCCACCGTTTGCGTATCGCATTCCATTGCCTTAGCGACTTGTTCGTATCGGAATCGAAGTGTTCTAGGTTTGAGTTCGCAGTCTAGAACCAAGACACGTCCTTTTGTGCATTGCATCCCCATCCAGGCTCCCCCACTTGCGATTGAGTAAGCCATTCCTGCCGCTAGCCAAGTCTTACCAACCTTTGGGCTAGCGATGACGTTCATGGTCTCTCCAAGTCGAAGCAACCCATCAATAACGGGTGGATCGTCGGTGGGGTATTCTTTAATCAACTGAGCAACCGACAGAATTTTCAATTTGCGTGAATCTAAATCGGGCGGGGTTTTTTCCACTGTCACCATTAGTGTGATCCTCCGTAACCAAGAGCAACGACTGCCTTAGTGGCTTTCCTGCCATCGCCGTTATGTTGTAAAAGTTTGAACGCTTCGAACTTGCTCAACGTTCTGTGGTTGTCGCCTATTGGCGCAATCGCTCCCGCGTTCGATGAGAACACGACGAGAACTTCGGCATCATCACTTTTTGCCTTGCGAACCATAGCGGATAGTCCATGAGCCTTTCCTGGTCTCGTCCATTTGTTTTCCGCTGATTCGGTCCACCCTTTCAGAACATCGCTCCAGGCTGCTCGGCGGTTAAAGTCGTCCCAAGGTGTATCACCATCGTTTTTCATTGGTGTCATTTTCGGCTTTGGTAAGAATGACTTGAGTGTTTCCAATTCGTCAAAGACTCGAGCAGCTCGCCAAAGTGCTTTCCTATCCTCAGCGCTGATCGTTGGTATCTCAGGTAGCGACGGTCCAGAATGTTGGATGTACAGTCCATCTTTATGAATACCCCAAGGTGAACCAGCTCCGCAGACGTACCCGCCTTGCCCTCTGGTCTCAATGAGGGTTTCGCGTTTTTTGTTCATGGCAATTTTCTGATTGCCGCAAATCACTTCGCACCGATAAAAGATGTGGAATCCTAGACTTGGTGTTTCCACAATCGGTAGCCAACATGTGATTGACTCAACAGACTTGTACCAGGGCGCGAATAGTTCGCCATCGTCGAAGTCTATTACCTCCAATCCGCCTGACACGACACCCGCAACTAATCCGATTCCTGCCTTCGACTGATACCACGCCGACAACTCACAATCTGTTGCTAGTCGTGTCTGATATGGTTGCCATGTACCATACTGCTTGCGCGTTAGAATGTCACAGACTTGCGGGAGTAGATTACTAGCTGGCGCTTTGCTGCCGTCTAATCGCAACGGAATTACAGATATTCCCGCGTCTCTGTACTCGCTCGCAAATGTTAAAATCTCGTCCGCTTGCTTGCTCGCCAGTCCTGGCATGTGTAAGATTCCTTTTGCTTGTTGTGTTGATTCGCGTTTGCTCCGCGATGACGAATTGAGAACGCCAGAGGGTCAAGCCTTTGGCGTTTCTCGTTTTACCATCCGGCTTTCTTTAGCTCTTGATCGGAAGATGAGTTGGCGCGAGTGACGCTACCTTGATGGCAAGATTTACCGTCCCTTGCTTCCGTAACACGCTGCCAAAACCGGTTCAACGCTTGCTTGCTCGAGTAGCTACAACCAGCAATGAAAACCGTCTCCAATCGGACTCCCTGAACGCCTTGTTTTTTCCAGCGATAGCATGCCGATAGGTGCAACTTCTTGCCGCTTGGCTGCTTTGGTAGATGGTCCGGCAATTCTCGGAACGGTATCAAATCTTCGTTTGTGATGTCGATCATAAAAAAACTCCTGCAACTGAACGAACATTGGTTCGGAACAATTGCAAGAGTACTGTTAGTTTTAACTACTTTAGGGACTTGCGGGGACTTGCGGGGACTTGCGGGGACTTGCTCTAGGGTCTTAGTTGCGGGTGCTTATCTGTTGGGAAATCCCTGATATCAAAACAAAAGGTTTGCCGAGTCATTTTAACGCAAGAAATTGTTCCTTCATTGATGCACTTGTTCAGCCATTCGACAGCTCGACCTTCATCACCAGATCGACCAAGCAATTTAGCAGCCTTGTTTTTCGCAATCGGCTTTGAGCGATGTTCGATGGGTATTCCTTCTTTCGCTAGAATGCGTTCAACCTTTTGCTCGTGAGTTGTTTGATTCGGTGAACGCCTGCCGGTTTCATGCGTTTCTGTGACTGTATCGGAGATTACCGCCGCCCACTCTCGGTCTATCCATGCGCGTAGTTTGTGTAGTTGTCTTGCTGTTAGGATACTTTGAAGAGAGTCGCTTTTTTCTAGACAGCGCATAGTACCGCACAGTTGTTCTGCTGACAGTCTGTGTAAATCATTGATGCCTATCACATAGCTATCGG
>JAUMAI010000326.1:0-2494 GCA_032116775.1 Pirellula sp.
ATTAAACTAAGACGTTCATTGATTGCACCCTTGCTGTTCGGTATCCCTGGAAGTATGTCCATGTGGAAACTTACACCATCTGCGTAGTTGAGCCTCCAACAGCGAGGTTTCTCGGATGCATCCTCAGTGAATTTCATTGCTTTGGCGTACGCTTTTATTTCCTCACCTAGAAGCAATTTGACTTCCTCCTGTGTTACCTTGGTTATCGGTAGTTCAAAGGTACAAACCAAGTCTAAGTCATAGTAGCCGTCCTCGTGAACTGGACGAATTACCGTGCCATATCGAAACGAACCTTGAGGGTATACCTCAGGCTTCAATCCTAATACGCTTGAATTATCTCGAAGCAACCAATCTTCAAGTGAGCAAGCTCGATCAAGTGCTTTTCGGTAATAGGACTCCGGAATATCCAATTCCTCTACAATCGACTCAAGCAACCGTTCACGGTTAACATACTGATTCATTTTGCAATCCCTTATGCAGCAGAAGTTGAGTTGTGTTGGCGAAACGAGGCATCTGGAATCTGATGACTACCGAATATTGCCGTGAATGTTGGCGCAAATTTGCGAGCCTCATGAGAGGCCTCAGCGAGAAGTTCGTCTTCACTGAGTTTGTCTAGAGCAAAGAGTCCGTCTGGTACCATCGGATCAAGTCCAGGGCAATCGCACGTTAGATGCTGGAAAAATGTTTGATAAGTCGTTCGATCATCGAGTTATCCCAGGAACATCGTTTACGTTTGCCCCGAATGTTATCTTTGATGGTAGTGTCCCGTTGCAACATGCTCAGTGCAAGACGTCGAAAAACGGATGAAATTTCTGGGCTGCTTCCCTTGCGGATTCGACTCGAGTCTTCGGAAAAAGTTACATCCAGGATCCAGTGCTGTTTGTTCTCGATTCCCCAATGCTCTCGGATTCGTTTGGCATGATCTCGAACCTTGGGAGCAAGACTGCTGATAAACGTCTCAGAGGATTCTTGTACTTGCCCGTTGATCTCCCTGGATCGATAAATCAGCCCTATCGTTTTCACACCTTCCCAGCCCGCCAATACTCTGGAGTGCTTGGGTGCCGGAAGCACAACGACCTCTCGTATCTCGACTCTTCCACGAGTTGTTTCCCCACTCTGGCAACGACGCAACTTGGGATCCTCATTGTCCATTGCTTTAACAAGCGTGGTGTTTAAAACCTCTTGGAGAGCCGGTTGGTTCCCTTTGACTGTCAGAATGTAGTCCGCATCCTTTGAAACAATTGCTTTGGCTGTCTCAGTCTGACAATGCATCGCATCGGCCGTTACCACCGCACCTTGTAGATCCAGAAGGCGGATAAGCTCTTGTGCTGCCGGTATTTCATTGGATTCATCGTCGACGGAATTGAGCCCTATACACATGCGAAGACCGCATGCCCAGGCCGAAATCGAATGCAGAGCCGACTTACCATTAGCACCATCATGAGATCCTCGGAGCGTCTTGCCATCAACAGCGATGGTTTGACCTCTGAGGCTACCAGCAATTTCATTGGCCCAGCTTTGCAACGCTGCATAGAACTCTAAGGTATCGAGCCGACTGAAAACACGCCCAAGAGTATCGTGCGATGGGATCCCGTTTTCGAATGGAAAGAACTTTCGAAGCCAATCGAGCTTGGCGTTTCCGTAGCGTTCAACGTCTACCCAACCTTCTGCATCGCAAATCGAGGCGCAAAGAGTAAGAAAGATCATCTCGATCAGGGGATGGTTTGCACCACGATTTACACGTGGGTCGGTAATTTCTTCAAAGTGATTGTAAATTTTACAAACGAATGAGGTAGCCAAGGTCGAACTCCATCGCGAAAAGGGCTTGAAACTCTGTTTCCCCAAAAAGGGGATTGATTCTTCAAATCCTCACGCAATCATTATGCCAACTGGCCCTCGACGTGCGATTGCCCTGGGATCAAGTCGAATTGCCCGTTCAGTCGACAGGAGCAATTGAGCCTGCCCCTGAACTCCGTGGCTTTGACCGCGAAGAGCTGCATCGACGCCCATCTTTCGCCAATGCCACCACCCACCGCAGTCGAGCTTTCGCGATTTTTTGGAAATGGAGTTCGTGGTGCCAAGGCTCAATGTTGAAATGGAGTCCAATGGCACATTGAGTAAGCTTACGGCCTCCACGATGCCAACCATTGTTGGATTGTTTGCCCAGAGTCCGCCGTCGACCAGTCGCATGCCATCAACATGTTGACAACAAGGGAAATAGGTAGGCGCGGCACTCGTTGCCAATGCAACCTTCCAAACCGGAACCTTGCCATCGGTTGTCAGTCGTTTATGGTGCGGAGTCTTAAAGACGTAAACCTCGTCTTTTGCGAGGTTGTACGAAGGGATCACTAGTCGACGTTTGCTGTCGGCGATTACTTGATCACCGAAGTGCTTCTTTAGAGCCGCCATAAGTGGATCCTGAGAAAACTTGCTCCGCATGCTCCATTTAAGGGATGTCAAAACAGGCGTTTTCCGAAAAATCTTTGGACCTTCG
>JAUMAI010000326.1:2504-3632 GCA_032116775.1 Pirellula sp.
ATCCCGAGCGATTCCTCTATCTTCGCGAACAAGGCGGCCGAAAAGAGTCCTTTTATCCCGCCGCCATCCAGCGACAAAATCTGAAATTTCCCTGCGTTTTCCATGAATAACAATTCCCTAAAAGCGAAAAGTTGCGAATCGTCAAAGCGTAACACCTATTCAACCATAGCGAATATAGCAGCATTCTCGCCTAAAGTCAACTACAGGCGAACAGCACTGTTGTCACAACGAATCCGGCATGGTAAGATTTAGGTATGTCAGAAAAAAAAACGGAAAAGCAAATCGAACCGTCGTCTTTATCTCGGTTGTCGCAAAACATTCGCGAGGCGCGACTCGTTGCTGGCCTAACTTTGGAACAGTTAGCGGGCGAATCAGGAATCTCCAAAACCTATCTTTGGGAATTGGAGAATGACGAGAGTGGCCAGAAACGCCCATCAGCGGAAATACTGCTCAAGGTTTCGAACATCCTCAAGACAACCATCGCAGATTTAATGGGGCTACCCTCGGTTCAGGTCAACAAAGCCAAAGTCGAGGTGAGTCCATCTCTAATTGAGTTCCGGGACATGATGGTCACGATGGAAACCCCGCTCTCAGATGAAGACCTCCATTCGCTGGCTTCGACTCGTTTTCGAGGCGGACAGCCAACATCCAAAGAAGGCTGGTACGATCTCTACTCGGCATTAAAACGGGCGACTGGAAGGAAGTGAAATGCCTAGAAAGTCTGGACCTGTAAGATATCACGAACATGTAGTGGCAATCATCGAGGAAATGGGTGTGGAAGACCCGCGTGAGGCCGTCCGTCAAAAAGCAAGGATTTTGCTCGGTAACTTGCTCCCACTTTTTCCTAACGAAGCGCCTTTCAACATGCAAGAAATATCAAGCTGCATTGGACTACATGCTTCGGATGAAGAACCACGCTTTAGTGCAGACTCGGAGATTGCCCCCGACAGCGCTGGAAATGTCATCATCAAAAAACCTGCCACCCCCGATCACCAGGATCACACACCCGTCATCCTTCAGGCCCATCTCGACATGGTCCACAAAGCGGCCGATGGCCTGCCATTCGACTTCGATACGCAAGGCATCGACATGTGGGTGGATGGCGATCACGTGCGCGCCCGTGGCACC
>JAUMAI010000326.1:3642-4074 GCA_032116775.1 Pirellula sp.
AATAACTCGACAACGCTTCAGCATCGCCCATGAAATTGGCCATACTTTATTTCCCGATTACCAACTCGCTGTCCGATGTCGCAAGGCACATGAAAAACGTTGGAATGACGATGATTTCATCGAAACACTTTGCGATGTCGCCGCATCCGAATTCATGTTTCCAATGCCATGGTTTGAAAACTCCATTGCAACGCTTCAAATGACAGGCGAAGGAATTGCTAGCCTGGCTGACAAGTACCAGGCCTCGCGAGAAGCAACTGTACGGCGGCTTGTTGAATTGCACCCTGAGCCGATGGCCGCCGTGTACTTTAGCTGGAAACTGAAACCCGAAGAGCACAAGCAATTGCGACGCAATGCGAACCAGCAATTTCTTTTTGAAAGTCTACGGCCCGATGACCCCACAAAGAAGCTACGAGTAGACTATCCAATTCT
>JAUMAI010000326.1:4084-4729 GCA_032116775.1 Pirellula sp.
CAAGTGCTTGACCATATACCCGTTCACAAATCGATTCCGAACGAAGGTCCCATCTATCAATCTGCGACGACACTGTCACCGTGCGATGGAACTGCTGTCGTAAGTTTTGGACGAATCGAAAATAAGTACCGCATCATCGCACTACCAATCTACACCGATGAAGCCGACTTTGGACCAAAAAATGCAAGGTCGGTAGTTGCATTATTGAGGCCTGTCTAGTCCTCGATCAAGCGTTCGTTGTTCAGTTTTTTGGCTCATCCGCTGAATTTGCGGTTAAATTATTCTAAGATTGCTAAGCTGACAAGAAACCAGGGACAGACCCCGAGTATTTTTCATCAGGCCAAGCCCAGATAGTTCCATTCTTCCCTAGCTACTGTCATCGCGTCATCGATACTCTGCACGGTTCTCCGAATTTTCGCATTAGCTTGTGACTAAGTGCGTTGCATGGTTGTCACAAAGCGCGCGGCACGGGAAAAGCGATTCAAAAGAGTCCAGTTCGACAGGAAAGGTACGGATCATTAAAATAGTGGGTTTCATGGAGACCTTCATCTGAGCTCATACCCTCGTACGTCGGTTTGACTTGAATAAAATGCGTGGATTGTCGGTATCTCACGTCGCCGAGAGTGGAGTAACGAAATCATCCCT
>JAUMAI010000326.1:4739-10506 GCA_032116775.1 Pirellula sp.
CTCGCGGTCGAACGTATACATGACGCCGGAACAGAACTTCGAGGAGATAAATCGTGTTCCGCCCCCTCAGTAGCCTGTTAGAATCGGTAGATTTCAGCTTGTTCGCGAGACGGACGAATGCAGCCGGCAGGGACTGCTCTCCGATGTGGTAAAGGAAGGACACGTAATCTTCGTAAATGGTCGATGACGCCGGAAGCCGTTCAAACAGTAAATGAATACGATCGGCGTATCCCTCCAGGCTTCGCCAGTGTCTGACCTCTCTTTTCCATCCAGCACTGAGAAAGATCCATAGGATTATCTCCGAGCCCCAAGGGTTTTCGTCGTCGATATGTGGGAGCCAACTCGCGTCGGTTACCTTTTCAGCAAATAAGTCCCACAAGTACCAGAATTGCGGAGTATTCGGCTCTCGATCTTCTAGGCCGACCAAACCTTGGATAATCCACGAGACATTGCGTGGGTGAGCGTTTATCGCGTTTAGAATTGGCTCGATGACTGTGCGTGCTGACTCAGCCGGAATGCGGAATAGAAATCGCTCAAGTAGATCAGTCAATTGTGGTTCGATGTCGGTCGGCCGTTTACGACTACTCCCGCGAACCCGTCGTTCATCATCTGCATTCCACCATGCAACGAGTGTTTCGGCTAGCCTCCGATAGGCTTTGATGGCAACAATCTCGGATGGTTCATGCAATAGGATTGTAAGCATCTGAGCGAAAGCTTTAGACCCCGTCCATGTGGTTGGGTCGCACATGCTGCATGCGTCGGGGGGGATGCCGTCTATTTTGACAAAGTTTTCGCGAACGGATTTTGCGACTGCTGATTCGATGTCGTCGATCGAGCGTTGATTGGGGTAAGGAATCCCATCCCGCTTTCGCCGCTGCTCTTCTACCTGTATTGCTTCAAAGGCGAGCAGGTTTACGCAGCGGATCGCCAGTTCGCGGTTCTTAGCCCATAGGTTCTCGCCAATCCCCATCGCGGCGTAGTTACGGACCTCGTCATTCGAGTGAGTCATTGCTAGGACAAGAGCCTTCTGTACCCTCAACCGCATAACAGGATCAGTCACGCGACCGATCAAGGCAGATATGGCCCAAGCCGTAGGGCGATCACCGCCCATTCTGTAGCGCTGCACACGCGCTATTTGATCCCACTCGTCACAATGTAGCTCGATTTCCGAGCATACAATGCTTACGCACCACGTCTGCTCCTCTGTCATCATCTCGTCCCAGTGATCTCGGACACACACAGCCGCTATGAATGCAGACGAGCTCTGTCCAAAGTCAGGACTGAACGAAGCTGTTGAGTTGAGCGGTAGCGAGCGAGTGAAGGCAAGATATTCCTTCCACTGTGCAGGATCGTATTGATCGGGATTCGCGCGCTGGAACGTCTTGATCCCCCACTTCTGAAGAGCGTGGCGAGTATTCCTTTCCGCGTGCTCAACAGCCGATTGGCTGATCATGGTCTCCAAGTCAGGTTCAGCCGCCACCGGTTCGAAGCGAATTCGTTGCACCCGCTGGAACTCCTCACCCCCTTGTTCTGGATTCGAAACTTCCACCGACTCGACCGACGTCTGGTACCGACGCAGGTCCATACGGTGCAAAGAAAGTCGCCAGATACGACTCATTTCGTTTTGTTCGTCGGTAGGTGGTAGCGCACCGCGATGTTGGTCAAGCAACTGTTGAACCCGATGTGCCGACGAGCCCATTTGGATCGTCATAATTGCGGATTCCAAGTCGCTATTGCGGTGCGGACGAGCATCCGACTGTTTGCGTTCATCATGGTAGATATCATTCCTCGAGTCTAGCTGGGGAAGTTGCCAACTAGAAGGCGGGCTTTGATCCGAGACCATGCGGCCCTTGTCAAACAAAATGCACTCGGGAGACGAGAGAAGAACCAGTAGGCTCTCGACGGCAGCATTGGGATACGCGTTCGCGAGGCTTGCAACGACCGCCGTTAACGCCACGTTGTTGCTCTGTCGGAGGATACTCAGCAGGATTGAATCGAGCTCGTTCGGCCATGCTTCAGCGGCCTCGAACAACCACAATTCCAGCGCCATCAATGCTGATTGTAGAACGTTGGGCCCGACTGATGTTCCACGATACATTTTCCACAACCGGTCGTTGCACCACTGTTGTCGAGTAGTACCATCCGAGAATCTGACCGTAATCTCCTCTGGAATCTCGACAAACTCTACAGTGAGAATTCGCTGTCCGTACCAAACAACCGTCGCATTCGCGAACTCAATGATGAAATCAAGACCAACTTTGGTACTGTGCCGGAGAAGGGGAAAAAATGGCCCTTGATAAGCACTTGCCGGAAAAAACTGAAAATTGACGTTGCCGTTTATCCCAAATGCTGAATCTACCTCCATGCAGCCGCCATACCGGCGATGGTCCGCCAACTCCTCCTTACTCATGAAAAACTGCTTGCGAGCCGCTTTAATGACAGACTCGGGAACGTCTCGACAGGCGGCCATCCCGTCGATACCGCCGAGCACGATATCGCGAAGATCGCGACTCACGCGACTCTCTTTACTCATCATCAGATTCCTCCTCTTCGTGCCCGTCCAAAAGCGATTGGAATCGCTGCCCGTCACAGTTCGGAATCTTTGCGATGACCTTCAGCGTGCGTTTTTGCTCTTCTTCTAGGCGGTACGAGTTGCAGAGAGGAAGAATGTGGTACGCAATTGCCACGACCGACTCTGCGCCTTCGGGATACGGGGTTTGCCACGATATGCCCCGTGCCCAATCTTCGATCAACCCGAGAAGTAGGAGGCGATCTGAATCCCCAAATACGCCCAAGTTTTCATGTACCGATCGAAGGACACATGCCCATGAGGGACCGTCCGGTACGTGTAATGCAGAGGCAACGGCTGATGTTGTTCCAAGCCATTCCGGGGTCTTGACACACCCGACACGGAGAAGATGAATGATGCGCCGGAGAACAGCCTTTTCATCTCGAAACAAACCCTCGCTATGCCGATTCAGGAAGCCCGGAGCGGCGGGCGAACGAAGAATCGCAACGAGTGTGTCATCTTTGAATTGTGCCGACAATGAAGAATAAGTCGTCGCGGCACTGAAAAGTTCGTCAGCCGCCCCAGGATCGTGGTCCACAAGTTCACCGACCCATTTTCGATACGTTCTCCGAATCGCAGGGTATGTGCCGAGAGCGTGGGCGAAATCTATGACGGAGCCTGCATTTTGCCTGTAAAGTTGTTGAATCCACCAAAGTATGGCCCAGTCTTCAAGTACATCGTGTGCTGGCGCGGCTTCCGAGAGGGATTGAAGTGGTGACACCAAGAGCGATTCGCCACGTAGAGCATGTATAGCCTCTCCATCAAGGTCGCCGCACTCTGCGAATAACGCGAGCGCTCTTGCACGACGCAGCGCCACTTCAACAAAAGCCTTTTCACGCCGTTGGGGCTGGCCGTTCCCGGCTCGTTGATCGACACGCACAACAGTCTGCCAAATGCGGGTTCGAAATTCCCGCTCGTTCGATGGTAGTGCTCGTTCCTCTGGCCACTGCACTCGAAACGCCATGTCGAGGATGTATGGGTTCCGCATAAGTGCCCGAAGTGGTGCGCTCGCGAGAGGAGTGCGGATCGACGGAGCAACCTTTTCAACCGTGGCTAATTCGTCGTCGTCGAGTAGCGGAATTGCGACGATTACTACCGTAAGTCCCCCAGCATCGAGGAAGGATGTCCTCACCATGTCGGAAGAATAATCGCGGCACGTCAATAACATTCGCCAGCTCTTGTCGATCCGAATCAGGTTCAGCAAGTCCGAGAACGCATCGCGGGTTGACGCTTCTAGCAATCGTTCGAGACTCTCGACCAGGATGACCTTACGGTTCTGACCGGCCAGCAACGCGCTCAGTGATGATGCCCGAATTGGTACTTGGGCTAGATTTAACGACTGATCCAAGTGCGGTTGGGCAAATTCTTCGGCACGGAAACAGAATGCGAAATGATCGGGGGCAAGAACGGAAAATGCGCTCTTTGCAACACTGGATTTTCCGGTTCCGGGTGCGCCAGTCAAAAGAACGATCTGAGCCGTTTCAAGAGAATCTAGCGTTGTTTGGACCAAGCGGCTACGTTCAATATGCACATTACTCGGCCCCACGGTGGAACGGATACCTCCGAGAATTGGAACCGAATGATTGACGAGCGATTGGAGGGCTTGGTGGTCGGCTGTCGCCACAGGCGAGTGTAGGCGTCGAACAGACTCAGGAAGCGTGTCTCGCGTAAAGGACTTGGCGTGTATCAGACCATCAACGGCTTCACGTAAAAGTTCAAGCCATGTGGTGTTTGCCGCACCTTGTGCATCTGCCTCACTACAGGTATGAGCCAGAAGCGTTTTCACATGGGCTTCCGCCTGTGCCGTGGCTGTCGTTAAGTCGAGGCTCAGGATATGTAGCGACTTCAGAAACGCCCAAACATCATGAACGGACATCTCTCGTTGTTCGATGCCGCCAACAATCTTCTGGACTGCTTTGCAGTAATCGACCACTTTCGTATGAACAAAGCCCCTCGTGTTCAAACGGTGTTCGAAGTCGGCTGAATTGCTTGCGGATCGAGCGCAATCGAGAAGTCCCGTAAAGTGGTCGAGAAGGACGTTCGTTCCCCGCAACGTGATGAGGGCGAATCGGTCTGTGGCAAGGTTGAACAGACCGGTGTTCTTGAAGTCTTTCCAGAAGTCGCTGATCGCCTTGACGCATTCCGCATCCGAGGCACTGACAGTAAACGTCCGCTTGACCTGGCCGAAAAGCCGTCGTTGCTGACCACTTCCCGTTTGGCCGACCAACAGAAAATCGTCTGTATTCAAGCCCAGGTGTTCGGTCTGGAAATGAACCTCTGCCGTTGTGCAATCGAGGAGGATGGGTGGTACCGCTCGGACCAGAAGCAGCGACAGCAAGTATGCGTCAACGTGCTGTTCGAAGATGTTCCCAGCGCCGCCTGTGGCGGCCGGGCTAGAAACAGGTGTCGTGCTATTTGACATTCGACGCGCCTCCAGGCACCGCGTTGTTGACTGGATGGCGATATTCTGGCCGCTTACTGCTAGAAGCCCATGTGGGAATCATGTTTGCCAATTCATCCAGTTGTGTAGACGCCTGCTTCGCTAAAAGGAACTCGACAGACACTACTTATTCGCCTTTGGCTTCCCGGTCGCCGCGGAACATCCGTAATCCCAAAATACTACCAGACCCAACAAAGGATCGCAATCTGACAAGAAACCGGGGACAGTCCCAGCACAGCAGAGTAAGACGCCCTTCGCTTGCTAAGACGGAAGTGCACCATGAGGAGTCCTGTAAATTCGGCCAATCGCGGACTACATCGCCCTTTAGGCACTCCGCATGGTAGCTCGGCTAACGTCGTGATACCGCGGCAATCGCCTTAGCCTCAGTGGTGCTGATACTCGATCACGGTCGGTTCGATGGGCGGTGTCTCCCAAATTTGACAGCTGATGGGCTGGTTTTCATCTGGCCGTACTCTGCCGCCGCAACGCCGATAGGATTCGAGCACGCGTCAGGTATCCACTTCGCATTGCTCAATAGGAACAAGTTCTCGCAAATGCCGTTTGTGCCCTTCTTGTCCTCCTTGCTTCCGAATTCGTCGTTTAGAAGGCTTTCGAGAAGGTTTGCCATGAGGATGCTCGGAGCTAGGCGGAAGCGAAGAGTTTTGAGGATTTGGTTTTTGAAGCCGCTTTGTGAGAGACTGAACCTGCTCTGAAAGCAATTGAACTTGTTGCTTGAGTTCCTCGATTTGAGATTCGTA
>JAUMAI010000327.1:0-4352 GCA_032116775.1 Pirellula sp.
CATCAGCGATCTCTCAATCGAGTCGTTATCTAGTTATATGTCCCGCGGCAAAATGGCATAATCTAATACAGTACGACATAGAGGGAACTGTCCCGGGTATAGTGTGGGGGAGTTGTTTCTGAAAACCATTATCTTCCGAGGAAGCTATGCACTTCTCTGAAAACCTCGCTGAGGAACGACCAACCTTCGTAACGCATCTCGAATGTGGTTTAACTGGTGAGGTTTATCCCGCTGATGTACTGCATGGATTATCCAAAGCTGGGCGTCCACTGCTCGTTAGATATGACCTCCAGGAATTGGGGGCTCGTTTGAAACGCGATCAGCTTTCCCGTAGGCCAGCAGATCTGTGGAGATATCGTGAATTCTTGCCCGTCCGCAACGTTAGTAATATCGTTTCTCTGGGCGAGGCGCACACACCGATCATACGAGCAAAATCTCTTGAATGCGGAAGAGGTCAGCTTCTCATCAAGGACGAAGGACGACTTCCCACGGGCTCATTCAAGGCACGCGGTCTCTGCTTAGCAGTATCCATGGCCAAAGAACTCGGCGTGACAAAGATTGCCATGCCAACCAATGGAAATGCGGGAGCCGCTTTTGCTGCTTATGCTCGTCGAGCTGGAATTGAAGCATATGTGTTCTGTCCTCACGATACACCCGAAATCAATGTTCGTGAAATTGCGGCACAGGGAGCTAGGGTGTGGCGAGTTAATGGTTTGATTAACGATTGTGGGAAAATCGTTGCTGATGGGAAAGCGACTCAAAGCTGGTTTGATTTTTCTACTCTTAAGGAACCGTATCGCATCGAAGGCAAGAAGACGATGGGACTCGAGCTTGCAGATCAACTTAACTGGCAACTACCTGACGTCATCTTCTATCCCACGGGAGGGGGTACAGGATTGATCGGGATGTGGAAGGCGTTTCGCGAATTGCAAACGCTCGGTTGGATAACAGGCAAACTGCCACGTATGGTTGCGGTGCAAGCTGCTGGCTGTGCACCGATTGTGAAAGCATTTCAGGAAGGGCTCAACCATGCTGACCTATGGCTCAATGCTCATACGATTGCATCTGGAATCCGAGTACCGGTCGCAGTAGGAGACTTTCTCATTCTCAATGCGGTTCGCGAAAGTGGTGGTTTCGCAACTACTGTTGAGGACGAAGCGATTCGCAACGCTGTTGAGGAAGTGGCTAAAAAAGAAGGCTTTTTGCTCTGCCCTGAAGCGGCGGCTACAGTCGCTGCCTGGAAGCAAGAGGTTCAGGCTGGCCGAGTGAGCGCCGATGAAACCTGTGTCTTCTTTAATTGCGCCTTGGGTTTGAAATATCCTCTACCCGAAGTGAATGACTTTATTGATTTGCAAAAGCCTAGGGATTGGAATGTCTTCCGCTAGCAGGTGGCTTTAAAGAGAGCAGATGTGTCGTAGGCTCTAGAATTAATACGAGAGTATCAAGCTTGAGCCAAACAAAAAATGCTCGCTCGATTGTATCAACAAGAGCGAGCATCTACGACAGTTGGTTTCTTGCACCGCTATTTGTTGCCAAAGTACTTTGCAACCATTTTGCGAAGGTAAGCTAACGACTCTGCCATTTCCCCCATACCATTCATGCCATCTTCAATACTGATCCAGCTATTGTATTTGTGTTCCGCCAAGATCCGGAAGATAGATTCGTAGTCGTTGAGCCCTTTTCCAGTGACCCCATGTTTGAGAAACTCTGGATAGCCAACAGTTCCATCAGCCAAACGGAGTTCATCCAGGGTTTTACCTGGTAGTAAATAGCGATCGCTAGCATGCATGCTGACCACTCGCGGAGCTACCTTCTTGAGAAGTTCTACCGGATCATCACCGGCAACCACAGCATTGGATGGGTCGTATTGAACTCCAAAGTATTTCGACTCAGGAATAGCATCGAGCAATTCCAAGAAGACATCCATTTTCTGAGCGAACTCAGGGTATTTCCAATGTCCATCCTTGTAGTGGTTCTCAAGTCCGAGAACTACCTCTAGCTCCTCAGCTACCGGCAAGCAAGCTTGGATGCATTCACTAACCCATGCGATCCCTTGTTTGCGTTCGACTTCGGGATAGCGTTGGCCGCTCAAGACGCGACAGACAACGCCTGGACCACCGATTCGTTTGGCAGCCCGAATCATCGCCTGCTGTTTGGCGACGGCTTCTATGCGTGCCTCTGGGTCGGGATTCGTAAAGTCTGGTGAGCAGCAAAGCATTGGGATCACACGACCGGTTGCTTCCACCGCAGTGCGAATTGAATCCAAATAATTCTCTGATAGCGACGTAAAAAAGCCTTCATACATCTCGAGACCATCGCAATCGAGTTGCTTCGACATTTCGATCCAGTCGAAAACCGACATCGTGCGAGCGAAGCTTATTGTCTCTAAATAGCACTTTGGAAAAGCGGAGATGCGGACTGCCATTTGGGCCTCAAGTAGAAAATTGATTGGGAAGGGTAAGGCGTTGTAATAAACGCATTGACATGCTTACAGGTTTGCATCGACCTGAAGAACAGCTTTCGCGATTGAGCCATGGTGCATCGTTTCGAACGCCGTATGCCATTCTTCTAAAGCCCAGGTCCCACCAAGAACTTTGCTAACCGGTAGCTGGCCCGATGCCAGCAGAACCAAGACTCGCTCCCAGATGGGCCAGTTGTGGCTGAAGCTCCCCTGGAGTCTAACATTTTTCTGCACCAAAGGATCGAGTGAAAAATTTAAGGGTGCCCTGCCCCACCCCACTTTGCTGATCCAGCCTCCTGGCCGAACAATATCGACTGCAATCTTTAACGTGGCAGAAATACCCGCCGCATCCACAACACCATCGGCTCCCAGCCCATCTCGAGATTTAGCCCAATCTTCCAGTCCATCGACAAGAGTACTGCAGCCCATGTCGCGGGCGATCTTTAAGCGAGCTTCATCACGTGGTATGCCTACCACGACAACTTCTGCTCCTCGTAGTTTGGCCATCGCTGCACAGAGTAAACCAATCGGTCCGGGGCCGAGTACAGCGACTCGGTCGCCAGGAAGGATCGTCACGTTACTGCAAACCGCATTGAAGGCAACACAACAAGGTTCGGTAAGTGCGGCTAGGTGCAAGGGCAATTCGTTGGGAACGCGATGTAAGCAACGAGCAGGCACTCGCACAAATCGTGTCATGGCGCCATCGACACCATAGCCGAATCCTTTTCGGGTCGGGTCTAAATTGTACTGGCCTTGGCGACTCATGGGATTGTTTGGGTCGATGATCGCAGCCGTTTCACTTACGACACGATCACCTTCTTTCCAGCCAACCACATCGCTTCCTACGGCTGCTACACGACCAGCAAATTCGTGACCCAAGATAACCGGATAATTGACCGGCCATGAATGCTCAGCGGTCCATTGATGCAGATCTGAACCACACACTCCCACAGCGCCCACTTGAAGCAATACATCATTGCTCCCGATGATTGGCAATGGAACTTCTCGAAGTTCCACGCAATGAGGTTCGTTTCGGTAATTTACGACGGCAGGTTGTAATGCAGTAGCCACAATTGGATCCGAAAAATGAGATCAGTTTTTTAGTTGAGAGGATACGCTTTATGTTGAGACGCTTTGAGCGGGAAGATTGGAAAAGCTCATAACCCGAGTTTCTAGATCGAGCAAAACAACTTCAGTATCGCATCGATCACTTGGTTTTTTTCCCAACCGGAACATCGCCATAATTGTGAACTGCTTGGCAGATCTGTCGCAAGACCTCTTCCAAGTCTCCGCCGGCTCGCTGAAATCGGTCGGCATCAATTGCTAATGGTGCCCCTATCACAACTAACGGGGCGCCATATTTCGGAGTATCGATTGCCTGCTGAATGGTTAGGCCGCCGACAGCTTGCACTGGTACAGTTACCGCGGCAACGACCTCTTGTAATTGGTCCAACGGTGTCGGAGCTCGTTCGCCTCGGGCAGCGATTCCACGGCGTTCATCGTATCCAATGTGGTGAATGACATAATCACAGCCTAAGTCCTCAAGCCATTTCGCTCCTGCGACCATGTCAGGACAGCCAAGGTTGTCCCCCATAACGCCCACATTGTAATCCTTTCCCGCTTTGGCAACACAACGGATGGTTTCCTCATGAGCTCGCGCCATCACAACCACGTGTGTTGCACCAGCCTTACCCATCATTTCCGCTTCGAGATAACCACCATCCATCGTTTTTAAGTCAGCCACAATAGGAACATCCGGAAATCGTGCGCGGAGTTCCCGAACAGCTCTGAGTCCCTCGGCAAGGATCAAGGGCGTTCCAGCTTCCAGCCAATCGACTCCTGCCCGCAGGGCCATTTCGGCCGTGGATATCGCTTCGGCCAGGTCGGTTAC
>JAUMAI010000328.1:0-5155 GCA_032116775.1 Pirellula sp.
TCCATGATCAGATCGACTTTCACGTTGCCCTGCGCCATGTAAAACTTGAGAGCTTCGATCGCGACATCGAGCCCCACTTCATTGCGCCGGCTAAAGCAATCTGCGAGAGTCTTCTCGCGAGAGTACACGGATACCGTTTTGCCATCGACCGCGTGTTTTTCAATTCCTGTTTTGAATGCGATATCGGTAAGACGCGATACGCGAATTGGCGGGTAATTCAGTCTTGGCGGTTCACTGTTTCGAGGGATCGCGATCCAAACTTCATGTGGAATCTGGGTGGTCAGTTCATGGAAGGAAAGTGCCGACACAAGATAGATCACTGCATGTGGTACTTTTGCCGCCACCGTCACCAAATCGGAATGGCTTAGCGGAGCCATCTCAGCTAGTCGATAGAGACCTCGGGCCATTTGTACTACGAGCCCAGAATCTCGCATCGAGTAGAGAGTGTTTCTAGTGATTCCGCCTCGCAGGATATCAGCCATTCGCATAATCCCGCCATGCAGTCGAAACAGATCGGCAGCTCGCGCCGAAGCGGTAATTGGAGCAGGGTGAAGCACGGTACAAAAAACCTCCCGAAATGAAACTCTGGAGGTAATTTGTACCACGCCACAGAAAGAAGTCAAGTTTTTTGCCGACTAGTGGCGAAGGCTAAGAAATTCATTAAAGCCGATTAAGGGAAAGACACCAACCCTTACTGGCAACCTCGCGGTCAGAAATGAGTCAGCCCGAATTTCAACTGAACTTAGGGTATCGAACTCAGTTTGACCCTCGTGTTATACCAGCAGGCCGACGCCTCAAAACGTCGGCCTGTTCGCGTTTCTACGCAGTATTTTCCAGGGTTTGTACTAGTTTGCCCCATCTCAAACTCTCCCCCGCGCGCTGTCTCTATGAACTTCGGCGCGAATCCTCTGGGGCGTTTTTTGACCCTTTAGGTCACGACTCTCACGAGTCTCCTAGTCGCGCGACCGCGAGGTTATAGAAATGTCTCTAAGCTCCATAACCCGGGCGAAAATGGAAAAAACAAAATGACCCGCTGGTTATGGCCCGCGCGGCAGATACGCGAGTTTTTGAGCCCATTTTCGATCGCGATTTCATAACCCAGTGGTCATTCCCGATGGCTTTTGGGCAACGTAATTTACTTTAACGTTCAAATCCCCTGCGTTTTCACTGTACGATGTCGCGACGGCCGCGAATTTTCGGTCCATCTGGGATTATCGTGGGTAGAGGTCTAGTCCACCGCAGTAGAAGTAGATTGCCGTTTTGAAGTTTTGGCGATTGCGATAGCCACCGACTCTTCTCTTGATGGCCATGATCTTGCTGTTAATACCTTCCGCAACCGCATTGGTTATTCCAAGAGAGCAGTAACTTACGACATTTGCTAAACGCTCCTTGATAGTACGAGCAACTTTCTTGAGTGGCTCTAGATTGGTATGGATGACTCGGTTGTACCAGTCTTTGAAGAAATGGCTTGCATCTTCTTCTTTTCGGTGATGCCATAGATCACGCAAGATCTCTTTGTAAGCCCAAGCCTTGCCGGTTTCCAATTGCCGCGTGTAAGCCTCATCGAAGCGTTTGCGTTGTGAATCGCTCAGGTTCTCTTGTCCTGTGATCCAGAGAAACTTTGTTCCCGATAACCGTTTGTCACCAAGCCCGAGTAGGCGACGATGCTCTCCTTTGCGTACTTTATCTACTGCTTCAGTCGCTAACTTCATGATATGAAATCGATCATGAACGATCTTCTGTTCGGCCAGTGGAATGTTTTCTTTGGCACTCCGTACATAGGCAGCACTCATATCCATAGCAATGGCTTCAACACCTTCAAGCTGGACATCAGAAAGCTGAGAAAAAGCAGCGTTTCCTGCATGAACGTCATTACCGTCCGAAATCGCTTCAACCGTGCTTCGATCAAGATCGTAGATCAGCGTAAGGTAATTGTGTCCTTTACGAAATGCTTTTTCATCGATTCCAATTCGCGGCATCGGTTCACTTACCTTGCGAGCCTTACCTCGCTCTACGGCCTTTTTTAGGATCGACCACGTTTCATCCCAGCTAGTACGCAACAGAGAGCTTGCTCCCTCCACGGTTTGGGTTGCCAGCAGGACATCAATCGCGAACCTTACAAACATTAGCGTAAAGCGACTGCTTTTCTCAGCCCAAGGAACCAGTACGGTTTTAACCCCATGCGTCGGACAATTCACTCGAGGTTGACGAGCAATCAAGATGGTCTTGAATTGACAGGAATCCAGGTGACGCCATCGGCGCTCTTCCGCATGATCGTGGCAAGGAAGTTCCGTGTTACAGTCGGGGCAGCAGAACTTGGTTCCGCGAGGATGTTCAACCCGAACACGAATCTCCAAACTAGCTTTGTCTAGTTCAACACTGCTGACTTGCCATGGGGACGAAAGCCCTAGGATCTGCTGGTATAGTTCTTTGTCTTGCACGATGGTTCTCCTTGGTGGAGAATTCTACCAAATCCACAGAAATGTCGGATGGACCTGATTTTTTGCCTACGATATGTGCTGTTATCCGCGGGACCGCCACTCAACAGTTTTCTAAGAGAGCTACCCCTACAGTTCTGCACCTGGCAAGCGAAAGATACTCGTCTAAGCAATAGAGTGTAGGGCGAGGCGTTGGTAGCAGGGGAGCGGATGCCAAAGACCGATGGCTCCCAACTTCGGCTGAGCGATCCAGGCGCTCCCTTGGGACTGAGCTTTGGTAGATGTCTTCGTAGATTTTGTTCCACGTCGATGGTCTGTCATTCGGCTCTGCGTTAATAACTTGGGTCGTGTCTTCGAGGACTTTTGGGTGACGGAGCTATGTTGTCTTTCGAAGGGTAGCCCAAAGTTATTAAGCAGCGATTGACCGGCGGCCATGTCGGCGAATATCCCTGACAGGCCATGAGCGATTTCGCCCGTTGCTCCATGCCACTTGCCAATTCGCTGAATGATTAACGAGTCTGCTAAATTATCCAGCAGAGGATTACGTTTCTTTTGGGATGTTACAGCCCGTACGATGCGGTTTCGGAACAAGCCGATTTTTATAGGTTGATTGGTCGAGTTGAGAAGCCACCATATCTGAGGACCACCACAAACCATGGTTGAGCGTGGTGCGGAGCGGCGAATCGCTTGGTCGAGTAATTCCTGGGCCGCTATCTCAACTTTACTAAAGCGATCCACGATCGTCAGCGAATGCCAAGTAATGAGGAGTAATTCGATATTCTCATCGGCCGCAGGGGTGTGACTATCCGTCAGCCATTGCAGGGTGGCTGATAGTCGTGACGCAACTCGTCCTCTGTCGAGAACAGGTCGTGTCTTTCGAGTTCTTGGCACCAACGCGAGCGAAGACATATCAGCTACGAAGAAATTTCCTAAAGTTCGGGATTGGTAAACTGTTGGAAGTTTTCGGTCCGACATCTGAGCAAACTTCGCAGCATTCGTCCCTTGAAGACTACGATTTTACAAGAATGGGTAGGGCTACCCAAAAAGTAAGGGCTTTACCGTTTGTAACAATGCCAAGGATAACAATAGTTGGGATGGGTGAAGTAAACAAACGAGACAGCGAATGAAAGACCAGAAGATTAGATTGTCACATCATGATTCACGCTGGCTACAAGAATATGAGCAGATGCGATCGTGCTTGCTGGATGCCTGTCAAGGTTGGGTAACTGCCACCGAGCACATCGGAAGCACTGCTATAAGAACGGCCATCGCACAGCCATGTATCGATATTTTGGCCGGCATCCAAGATGAAGCTGGGATACCCGAGGCGGCCATGTTGATCGAAGGCTTGAGCTATCGAACCGTAGCTTTACCGGAATGGTGTGAAGGAGAAACCGCGATTTGTTTGCAAAAGCCTAGAAATGGAATGCCAACGCACAGGGTGATATTGACGTTGTGGAAAGGGGCTCTTTGGCATCGTGTGGCCAGGATGAAATTGTGGTTGGAAACGCATCCTGAGGACGTTCGCAGGTTAATTCAAGTCAAAATGCATCTCCTCCAGTCGACCTATACAATCGAGGGGTATGAGCAGGGTAAAGGAATATTTTTTTCCGCCCTCGATGACCAGATTTCTGCCCAAGAAAACCGGGAATGATTGGCCCAAATCTCTGACAAATCGAAGGGGCTGCAGCGACTTTCCCTGATAAAAGTGGGAAGCTAGACCACGAGGATTGAGTTCTGAATTCGTCTTGGCCCCCACGGACGAATTTGTTAATTTCTCGACGTCCGACTGACGGGTGGTCGGGCGCGCTGCGGCGACGTAGCGAGTTGATTCAGGAAGGAGCGCGGCATGAAGAAATTCGATCAACCGACATCTTGTATCCATATTCGCTGGATGATTCGCCGCGATATGCCTTCCGTGCTGGATATCGAGCAAAGCTGTTTCGAGTTTCCTTGGGCAGAGGAAGACTTCATTCGCTGCTTGAGGCAGAGAAACTGTATCGGTATGGTGGCTGAAGTTGGCGAACAAGTTGTCGGCTTCATGATTTATGAACTACATAAGACCCGCTTGCACATATTGAATTTCTGCGTCGATCCGAATTGGCGACGGCAAGGTGTTGGACGGGTGATGGTTGAGAAACTGGTAAGTAAACTCTCTTATCAGCGTCGGACTCGCGTCATGTTAGAGGTTCGTGAGACCAATTTGGCGGCTCAGCTTTTCTTTCGAGAGATGGGCTTCAAGGCCATTACCGTGTTGCATGAGTTCTATGAAGATACGCCAGAAGATGCGTATCTCATGCAGTATCGTTATCGACCAACCGTTGCTGAACTTAACAACGGCCAGGAATCGGAACGCCGAGCGGCTTAGAGCATAAAATACAAATGCTTATGGTTGCCATGTATCAGGCGAGCCTGATACAGCAAGACCGGTATCCATCAACCGTTTCGAGGTCTTTATGCCTGCTGCCAGGGTAAATCGTGTTTTGTTTCAGGCCCTTCGCTTTCGAGTGGAGGAAGTAGAGCAACAAGATGATGACGGCACTTTGCATATCAGGCACATTGCAAGGCATCCAGGCGCGTGCGTCATTCTCCCGTTGGTTTCCGAAAGGGAGATTTGTCTGATCGAGAATTTTCGTGCTGCAGTTAATCGCACTTTACTTGAGTTGCCAGCCGGAACTCTGGAGCCACCAGAGCCTCCTCATGAAACAGCTCTCAGG
>JAUMAI010000328.1:5165-13380 GCA_032116775.1 Pirellula sp.
CCAATTAAGATTGTTGCACCGTTTTTACATGTCCCCCGGTATTCTTGATGAAGCGATGTATTTTTATGTTGCCAGCGAGCTAGAGGCAGGAGACACCGCGCTCGAGGCTGGAGAACAAATCCGAACGAGAATCTGCGACTTGAAGGAAATCGACCGTCTACTGCAAGAGGGGCAAATTCAAGACGCAAAAACGATCGCTGCTTTACTCTTTTATCTTCGATACATCGCTTAGTATCAGCCAGGATTCACAAGCGTAGGCAATAGTTGTCATATCCAGCCAGCTGTCAGCTGTCGCTTTTTGATACGCAGTATCAGCTAATTCTTCGACAACTAGTTGTAGATGGTATTTGATAGGCGAGCGCAAGCAAAACTAATCGGATATGCGGTCGGCTAAATGAAGCAGCGATATCGCTTCGGTTGCTTAGGCAGCGTGACTGATAAAGGGCTGAGTGCGACTAATCTCTTTCGGTAAGCTTGAGACTCCAGTGGTTTTGCATCTTTTGCAGCATAGCAAGTTTCGTCAGATCGAAGTGGAGTGGAGTTACGGTCACATGTCCCTCAGCTAAAGCGGTTAGATCGGTTTCATGTTCCGTTTTTCGAGGTGGGGGATCGGTAGTCGACCAGTAGTAATCACGTCCTTTAGGATCTTGGCGTTTGATGTAATGATCGCCATAGCGTTCGACGCCCATGGGAACAATTCGGACTTCGGGCCACTCGCCGGTTCGCCGCTTTAACAAAGCAGCGGTTGGGATATTGAGATTAATAAGTTCGGGCGAGTCCCCTTTTTGATTCAAAATCTGTGAAATCAATTGGGTTGCATACTCGGCAGCGATGTCGAAATCGGCGTGGGGATCATATTCCAGCGAGACTGCAATACTCGTGATTTGAAAGAAGGCACCTTCAATTGCAGCTGCCACGGTGCCGGAGTAAAGGACGTTGATACCTGCGTTCAAACCTCCATTGATTCCACTGACCACCAGATCTACGGGGCCATCAATTAATTGGCTCACCCCAAGTTTCACGCAATCAGCAGGGCTTCCTTCGACGGCATAGCCGCGAAAGCGATGGCCATCATAGACCTGTTTGCAAACCAAAGGACTCAGGTAAGTGATAGAGTGTCCAACACCACTCTGCTCGGTGGCCGGAGCAATTAAGTGAACGTCTCCCAAGGATTGGAGGTGACGCTCTAAGGCTGCTATACCAGGAGCATAGATACCGTCATCATTGGTGAGCAGGATTCTCATAGAGGATTTCGCAATTCCAGGAAGAGTAAGTTCGATCAATTAAACTTCAACAATGCGTAATTGCGTCTACCGCTTCGCAACACGAGAACTGTTTCGCTGGCTAAATCTTGTGGGCCAAGAAGCCGCTCGATCGATTCGACGCGTTTATTGTTAACGTAGACAGCCCCCTGCTCTACGGCACGTCGCGCTTCTCCTTTGCTTTTAGCTAGTCCAGCCGCAATAAAAGCATCAATGATGGAGAAGCCAGCTTCAAGTTTCGCCCGTTCTTGCTTTCCACTTGGCACGTCAGCAAAGATGTCCAGCAGTTGTGCATCATCAAGCGACTCAATAGCGGCACCAAAGAAGATCTCGGTCGCTTTCAGTGCTGTTTTTAAGCCATCTTCACCGTGAATAAATTGGGTGAGCCATTCCGCTAAGCGTTTTTGTGCACTGCGCAAATGAGGCTCGGTTTGTAGTGACTGCGCGAGGGAATTAATCTCATCGATATCGAGTTCCGTTAAAAAGCGGAGACACATCAGCACGTCAGCATCCGCCACGTTGATCCAATATTGATAGAAGGCATAAGGGCTTGTTCGTTTGGCATCGAGCCAGACAGCTCCACGCTCGGACTTGCCCATTTTTTTACCGTCACTGGTCAGTAGTAATGGGCATGTCAGACCATAGAGTTCTTTGCCTAACATCCTTCTGCCAAGATCGATGCCTGCTGTGATATTTCCCCATTGGTCGCTACCACCGATTTGTACATCACAGTTTTCAGACCGCGCTAGATGTACGAAATCGTACGCTTGTAAGAGCATGTAACTGAATTCAGTGTAGCTGATACCGCTGTCCGGACGTTCGATACGCCCTTTGATTGAATCCTTGGCCAGCATGACATTGACCGAAACGTTCTTGCCAACGTCACGCAAAAACGCCAGGAAGGAAAATTTTTCCATCCAATCGAAATTGTTTACGATTTTGGCCGCGTTGGTTCCGCTGAAATCGAGGAACCTGGTCATCTGATTTTTCATACTGGCAACGTTGTGTTCCAGAATCTCCTTGGAGAGCAGATTTCGCTCTTCACTTTTTCCGCTGGGGTCACCAATCATGCCGGTCGCTCCACCGACCAAAGCTAGTGGAAGGTGACCCGCTTTCTGAAATCGGCGCAGCAGCATCAAGGGAATAAGGCTACCGACATGCAGTGAATCGGCGGTAGGATCAAAGCCTGCATAGACAGTCCGTGACTGAGAAAGAAACTTAGAGAGCTCTTGTTGATCGGTAGCTTGATGAATCAAACCTCGCCATTTGAGTTCGGCGATGATATCGTATCGTGAAGCTTGCACTTGAATTACCTGCTTAAATCCAACGAAATGCCGGGCTGTGTCCAGTAGCGAATCCCCACAGCGGAATCGCAAGGCACATGATAGCAGTTAGGCAGCAAACCTAGAACGGGCCAATAGGTGGTTAAGCGAGTGGCGGTGCCTAAGGGGTTATTTCTTCAAGGCGCATTGAAGCGGTTGTTTAGAAAGGAAAACCTTTGGCTTTAGGCAGGGCCTTGAGCACTTGTTCAGCAAGTTTTAGGTCTTCCTTGGTAGTGATTTTCAAATTCATGGGGCTACTGGGCACAAGGCTAACAGAGTGGCCGAGGTGTTCCATAAGCTGTGCATCATCGGTCACATTGAGGTGCCCAAATTTTGCATGTGCGTCTGTGAGCCACTGCTTTCTAAAGACTTGAGGGGTCTGGGCGAGCCATAGGCCATCGCGAGGAATCGTTTCGACGATTCGAAATTTGTCGTCGCCACGCTTCACCGTAGCGGTGATCGGTTCAGCCAGGATTGCGGCGCCTGTTTGAGTCACTTTCTCGAAAAGCGCATCGACCCACTTGGAAGCGAGGCATGGCCGAGCTGCGTCGTGTACCGCTACGTAGTCGATATCAGCACGAACTTTCTCAAGACCGCGCATTACACTATCGCTACGTCGCTCTCCACCCGTGACGACCTCGACCGACAACATCGCAGCAACCCCAGCAAATTTCTCCGAAAAAACTTCTCGATCTTCGGGGTCAATAGCCAAGATGATTTGCTTCACGTCCGAGCGTCCGCTGAAAAACTCGGCACTATAAACCCATACAGGTCTTCCAGCTAAAGGGGCGTAGACTTTTTTGTAAAAGAGATCACCGAATCGAGTGCTCTTACCCGCAGCAGCAAGTATGACAGCGAAGTTTGCCATGATCATTCTCCTTCTGCTCGATAGCGTGAATTGGTCGTGCTAACAACATAGCAACTGTTGGTCACCTGTCGCTAGAAGACACATGTTCGCAAGAACAAGGGAGCATCCCTAGGGTGACGGCTGTCACGCCGCATCATCCGTTGAGCTCTTACCAAAATAATACTATGCAGCTCGACGCTTATCGAGAATAGTTCTCTCTGCGTAGGGCTGAGGCAATGGTAAGGCCAAGGGCTGGTCATCGCTCGTGATAGTTTGGCAACCGATACGACGGGTCGCATTAATCACCAGCGGGCTCTTGAGGTTGAGCGTGAGAGCAGAATTCGCTTTGCTCAGCACACCAAGAATGTAGACTTCGTCGGTGCTGCGGAGTTGCAGTTGGGCCAACTGTCTTCGTGGAACGCAAGCCCGGTAGGATGGAATAAAACGACGTGGGCTTACTACAGGAATGGCAACGTGTGCTAAGGCAACAGCCTGTAACCAAGCCACATGTTCGCTTGCAGGGTCTGGCAGCAATAGCCAGTGCCGGCAGGTTTCAAATCCGATCAAGCCAGAAGGAAAAAGGAGCATGTCACCAGGATCAGCTTCCAGCGAACCAAAGCGAGTGGTAGTAAGTTGCATGGCGTCCTCCTGTCCATATTAACGTCCTTCTCGGATTATCGGCCGGAGGCATACGTCACCTTGAGCGAAAACTGGTCATTCGCCAAGTAAGATATCGTAAGTAAGGTATCACAGCTAAGATATTACTTGTGCAATTCCGCACAGCGATATGATAAAAGCGGGCGTGAATTACTAGAGGTAGTTCCACAACGATAATTGGCCAACTTGACCTATAAGGGTCAGCGAAGCCTGAAGGGCTGCTTGCCTCCCCTGTAAGTCGGAAATCGCTTGTGCTAGATCAACATCTAATTCCTCGGACTCGGCTGCTTTGAGCGCGATTTGTTGATCTTCCGTTTGGATTAACATCTTATCGATGCGCTGTTGTCGCATCCCGAGTTCGCCTCGCGATAGGCCCATTCGTTCAATATCTTCATTCACCACATTCGTGAGTCGTTCGATTTCCGCTAGGTCGAACTTTTCAACTGCTGAGCGAAGTTTCAGCAAGGTATTAAGAGCCCCTTTTACTTCTTGCCCGGAAACATCGGTTCCCTGCAGTAGCATATTGCCACCGCTGGCAGCAAAGGTAGCTTTGTCTTGTCCTTTAGGGACAAGTCCTAGGTCCCAACCTGCTTGACTACCCCCACCTGTCGATACGGTAATTGGCTGCGCGCCAGGTAGGGCAGTTAGGACGAGGCCATTACCTGTTGTCGCTAAGGACGCCGTAATTCGAGTCGCTGCTGTCTGGTTACTAGGGCTGCTATTGATTCGGTTGATAACATCATTGACCGTTTGAACACCGGTCAGATCAAGTTCCCATGTTGTTCCGTCGGAGCGTGTAAACAACAAGTCCGCATTTGGTCCGAGTGTTACACCTTGACCATGATTGAGTTTTGCTAGCGCGGTTGTCCCAGCAAATGTCCTGATGCCTAGGGCGGTCGCAACACCACCACCATTTTCACCTATGCTGAGATCCGTCCCACTCTCAGTAGACTGAATGCGGATGGTCTTACCGCCATCTGCTAACTCTGTCACGACCTTAGCCCCGGAGGCTTGTATCGCGTTAAAGAGATCCTCAACCGTGGTTAAGCCAGCCGTAGCAATATTGTAGGTCTTAGTCCCTTGGTTGATACGAAATCCAGCCGTTAGATTGATGCCAGCTCCATTAAATAGAGAGTCGAGTCGAGTTGTTTCGCGAAGGATTGGGTTCAGGTCCGTACCGTTGATCGGGGTACCGGCACCCAAGGGTTGCGTGCGCAGTCCGAGTTCTTTGGCAGTCGTGCCCGTTCCAACATCTAGGATTCTCAGGTTACCTCCGAAGCCGTCCGCATAGTTAATACGAATACCTGTGGGGGTTAGGCTTGCGGTAAGTGTACGGACACCTAAAGTTGTGCCGTTGATGGTTTGCAAGATGTCGTCCAGTTCCGTGGCGCCGGTGAAGTCGAGTTCGACTGTACTGACCCCATTGGAAAACGTAATAAGGCCTTTGCCAACCCCCTCGCCGTTGTTGAGATCAGCTAGCTTTGTGGTTGGGAGAATACCAGGGTTGAGGTCTAAACTTCCGATGACACCTTCAGACAGAACTCCAATCGACTCTTGAGCGCTCGCGCTGATTTCAATCGAAGAATTGAAGTCGACCATGGTTTTCAGTTCATCGAATGTTCCTTGGTAGTAAATTCCACCATCTCGAGTCGTTTGGAAGGGAGGATTTTTTACGTCTGAGCCAGCGAGCAGGTAGCGGTCTCGAAATTTAGTGTTGCCCAATTGCACCAACCGATCGATCGAATTGCTGAGTTCCAGCGAAATCGCTTCTCGTTGTGCTTCGGTAAGTGTGCTATCAACGGAGGAAACGGCAGTAGCTCGAGCTTCTGTAAGCAAGTCATTTATGGCAGATAATGTGCCATCCGCCGTACCGAGAAAGCCTTGGGTGGTCTGTAGATTCTCTTTGAACTGTTCCTTGCGTTCGTAGTTTGACTGGATATTGATCGCATGTAGGGCTGAAGTGACGTCGTCACTTGGCTTTAGCACACGGCGACCTGTGGCAAGCTGTGTTTGCAGTTTTTGAATAGACGAATTGTCAGTCCCCAACTGATATAGCATCCGGTTGCGGATTTGAGACTGACTGGTACGGCCAGCAACCATTGGATAGAACGAACCGAGCATTGAAATATTCCTCTGGGGCTATCCGATGTTTTCAGCCCATCCGCCTTATAATTCCATTAGGTAGCCAAGCAATTCGTTAGAAGTCGCAATCACACGGCTACTTGCTTGATACGCTCTTTGGTAGTTGATTAGCTTGACAGCTTCTTCATCTAAGTTGACGCCGCTGATACCGAGGTGTTTCGATTCAAGTGTTGAATAGTACGTTCGGTATCCCTCGCTGCGTCCTTTCATCGAATTGGCTTCTTGGGTTAGGCGAACTGCCATGCCTTCATAAAGGTCTCGAACAGATCTACCACCCCATTCCGATACTGGCGAATCAAGTGCTTCGCTGAGCAACAGAGCGTTTCCGGTGGATCGCCCTACTCCTTCACGACTAGTGGCGATTAAAGTCGGGTCAGATGTGATTGTGGAGTTCAGACCAATGTTTAATGCAGATTCACCACTGAAGAAGGTGTTTATTCCTAAGGCGGCGAGGACGCCTGAGGTATCATTCTGGAAGCTGAATGTGATCGTCTCACTATCTGACTCAATTTTGAGTCGATTGTCTGCAGTGATACTTGCTTGTAGTCCTCCTACAGCATTCAGAGAGTTAGCGAGCGTTATCAGGTTTGTGTCTGTGCCGAAACCATCCATGTCAATTGGAATGTCGTAGGTTTTGGACAGACCTGACACGGAATCGTGTGTCTGTATTTGAAAGCCACCATTATCGACAGTTCGAGGCAGTCCAGCGTTCTCTAGTTCGACACTGGACGAGGAAACGGCTCGGGTGCTAGTCACCGTGGAAAAGCCCTTGGTTCCCTGGCCTTGTGAATGAATGAAGTTGACTCGATCGATCATTTGGGAAACGTAATTATCGAATTCGTCGATGGTGCCCTGAATTACTTGGTCGCGAGATTCCAGCAAGCCACCGACTCGTCCCCCACGAACATCCAATGGAGCATCCGTATCAACCATCAATAGGTCAGTTCTAAGCTGACCATCTTGGTTCGTTTGCTGGGCTTTAACTTTGCGGGCGAACCCGTCGGAGACAAGATAATCCCCGCCCAGGAAAACGGTTGCGGTCCCCGTGGGTGTTTCTTGGACACGGATATCTACGTAACTCGCCAATTCCTCCAGTAGCTTTAGGCGGTCATCTCGTATGCCAACAGCTTCTGTTCCAGTGGTCCCGCCCGCCTCGACCGCTGCAATGCGGTAATTGGCGTCTGCAATCAGTTCGGTGAGGCGATTTATTTCCGCAGCAGCCGATCGGATCTGTTTATCAAAATCATTTCCGACAGACAGCATGCGGCTGCGAAAGTCACGAATATCCGTGGTTAAGTTTTTACCCCGTTCTAATACCAAGGAACGAAGGGCATCATTACCAGGTTGGTTCGCTAAGTCGCTGAAAGCATTGGTGAACTCCGACATGGCCGTACTGATATCTTCTGCAGAGAGTTCCTGAAAGATCGCCTCGTATTCCTCGTAGGTTTTCGATAGGACTTCGGAGCGTGTGACCTCGCTCAACGCTTGTCTCATCTGTTCGGTGAGATGATTGTCGACCTTGCCTACAACTCCCGTCGCACGGACGCCGTAGCCAAGGGTCAAATGGCCGATTTTGAGGCCGATAGCAGTTTGCTGGACTAATTCCTGTCGTATGTAGCCAGGAGTATTAGCGTTGGCAACGTTATTACCAACGATTTGCATCCCGATTTCAGCGACCTTAAGTGCAGCGGATGACTGTTGTATAAAACCGAATATCGTCATGCTTGTTCATCCACCAGGATGCCTCCCTCTAGATGATGGCGTTCGTTGACGATGTAGGTTGCCCCATCCTTTTCGCCCGTCGCAATAAGTCTCAACAAGGTCTGTGTCGCGTCATCGCACAGACGAATGTGGGTTAACGCGGCCGTCATTCGACGATGTGCTAAGCGAAATCGCTGTTGCAGTTGCAGGAATTGACGCGGCCCACCATCAAGGCCTAGGTAATCTACAAGTCGCACCAGTGACGTCGATGGAAGGCCGAGATT
>JAUMAI010000329.1:0-3641 GCA_032116775.1 Pirellula sp.
GGCCTTCGCGTCGGTCCTGGCTCATGAGTTGGTTCACTGGTCGGGCGCTCCCGGTCGACTCGCTCGGGACCTGTCCGGGCGCTTCGGGGATTCCAAGTACGCGGCGGAGGAGTTGATTGCCGAGCTAGGCGCGGCCTTCGTCATGGCGGATTTAGGCGTCTGCTCGGTTCCTCGCGATGATCACGCCAGCTATCTGGCTGCATGGCTGAAGATCATGAAGGCCGACAAGCGGGCGATCTTCACCGCTTCTAGCATGGCATGCAAGGCGGCGGAGTTCCTTGGATCGTTCTCGGGTGCGGCGGTGGAATCCTCGGAAGAAATCCCGGCAGGCGTTTAGTTCGCGGGGGCGATCGGGAATAGATCAGGGGGGAGGCGACAAGCCGACCCCAACGGGGGGGGAGGGGTCGAAAATCAAGCAAACCGAAATTGCCCAAAGGCTCGTGACCCGCCCCCAGAAGTTTCCCAAAAAATCCTGAATTTGCATTCACTCATTACTAACACTGATGCAGGGATGCCGGTTCAACTACACAAACATGCGTTGATTTGGTTCATTTTTTGCCTATGGAGATGTGGCGATGTCTAGCAGATTTTACAAAGAAGATTTGGAGTTTAGCCCTAGTGATTACGGCAATGTTTTTTGCGAGTTGACGGGCGGGGGCGCTCAGGACGGTCTTGTTTTGCGAATGGCTCGTCGCTTCGCATTCATCAGCAACGTCGGCAACGTGTCTGTTTACGACGGGGATCCGCGTGTGCTGCGATGGTGCGTCTTTGAAGGCACTTACGAGTATCAGGGTTCGTATCGTCTATGTCCAAATGTGGGTCGAGTTTATCAATACAAGTACATTGGAGTTGAAGGCTATGAAAAAGGTGACTTTGAGCAACGAATGGAGGATGCAAGCAAAGAAGCAGGGTGCTCCCTCAGCCTTGCCGACTTTTACGGAACGCACGGGTGGGACGAGTGCCTAGGGGAGTATTAAGTTTCGAAAGTGGGCGACGCCCATGCATTTCAAAGTCGCGCCATCGATCGGTTCGTTTGACTCTTGGCAGCGTCCAAGTCGGTCTTTTGTCGTGTAGACGGTAGAGATTTCACAGTATCCAGTAGTAAAGGGTTATCAAGTGGCGAAAAAGAAAAAGCTGGCGGAGGGCGAGGTTTCCTTACTCAATCGCAAATGCCTGATGTGCAATCAGGAGTTCGCGCCGAAGGGTCGAACGAATCGGATCTGCAACCGATCGCCGTGTCGTCGAAGAAGATCCAGGCCGGGCATGTACACCGAGGCGATCGGGCACCCAAACAAACCAGGTCCCGATTACGGGGTCGTCTTCCCGTAGGTGGGCACTTGATCGCAACGCGGCCAAATGAAACCGTTTTGATCGAAACGTAAGCCGGGACGGTTGTCATCGGTTTTGCGTGGATCGAACGTCGAAAGGCCAGACTAGCTCTCTTGGCCCATTACGAATGGTGAATGCGTCAACGGAGTTTTGGGGGCTTTGGTCAATCTCGTTGCGCCATGCCGACTCGGGCCAGCGTCCTGGGATCGATCATCAAGTATCATTGTGGGAAGTACGGTTTTGTTGCCTGCAATTATTTCCCCAGTTTTGCCGATAGCTCTCAAATTGCTTCGTATTGCGAAAATCGATTTCGTCGACGATCTCAAACGACTCGATCAGTAGCGCGTGCTACAACAAATTTCCTAATCCCCTCGCAAACGCGCGAGAATTGCTAGTTCTTAAGGACACAATCATTAAATGACAGATACCGTAACGTGTGAACACTGTAACGCCCGATGTCGATTTACTCCCGCTCATATTGGCAAGATGGTGTCATGTCCCAAATGCGAGAATCGATTTGTTGTCAAACCTCCTGGCAATCCGGTTGATGAACCGTCACCGCTCGAACAACCACCAGTCCCGCAGGTCTCACCAGCCCCGGTTCCGCCACCAATACAGAATGCGGACTTCAATCAAGCAAGCGCTTTCCAGTACGTACCTCGAAACAGAACAAGAGTCAAAAAGAAAACAACTGGCTTGTCGTTACCACTAATGGCGTTATGTACGATAACTGGGATTTTGACTGGCTGCATCGCTGGCTATTTTGCCGCACATCATTTTGCGTTCTTTGGTGGCTTCTTACTGTTCGGGAAACCATACAGTCCCGCACGCTCAAGTCTCGTTCCAGGGCATATGCTACTTTGCGGGATATTGCTTGGAACAATTGGCCTTGGATTGGGTGTATTAATTGGCCGTCGTAAGAAATGACATTTTGACGCAAATACGCAAGCCGCGAGGAACACAGGAATGTTGTTCAGGTTCCCTGGAAAAAATTTGGGCGCTGCCGACCTGAAACCCAGCGACCTGCGGGGGCTCTGGATCGAGCTATTCCGTATCGTCCGTTTTCTTCTTGCGTGTTCGCTTTGGCTTGTCCGCTTGTGCAGTTAGCGGGGCAGTGAGTTGCTCGTAGAGTTGGAACAGATATTCGACTCGCTCCCGATCCGACTCGAAGGGCTTGGAGCGGTAGCACTGCTCGACGGCTCGATCTAGTTGCTCGTGGGACTTCACCAAGTCGGGTGGCATCGTCAGCGGGTCGTAAAGGTCAGCCAATGAAGAATCGGGATACTTGGCTCGGGCATCGAGTACAGCTTGTGCCTTGGCTTCAACATTGGCCTTTTGTTTGTCCGTTGGGTTCTCAGGCCAGGGGTAGTTGTTGTAGACGATCCCAGCCGAGTATTGGTAATCACTTTTCAAACGCCCGCAAACGGTCCGCATCCACGAATTATGAAGCGAGCTAGTCAGAACACCAAAATCATAAAGTGATGCGTCTTCCATTGTGTAGATTTTATTGGTTGCGATTACATCAGAACCCAGCCAGCCAATTGGAATGAATTTACGGCGTTCGGATGAGACTTCAGGAATTGCGAGGTAATCGCGCTGAGGTTGCCGTATCTCACCAAACAAGCTTGGTGTGCTAGCCAAACCGCGAGTTGTAGCGCGAGGACTCGAAAGCCTTTTTGTCTTCACTTTTTCAACTCGTGCTAATACGGTAGGCATGTTTCGTAATTGATCGGGAGCAAGGTCTATAAGCCATAAACAATATCTTCGCAAGTTGTTGATCATCTCCTCGCTTCCCATCAATGGGCGTATCCACTTTGCCACATCTGGTTCAATCTTTATCAATGTCGATTTTTCATCTTCGGTGAGCAAAAGGAATCCACCATCATTGGGCATATTCCCGAATACTATCGGTTTTCCGCGATTAATCGGTGTCCGGTTTTTTGAAACGGTTGAGTTTTTTCCAGCAACCAAGTAGGGACTAATGTTACGAGGAAAAGTTGTAGTCGGATGATCTTCATTCTCGTCATAATCAACTAATACCTTTTTGTGAGGTTCAACACAGCCAAATCCGATTATAACAACGTGAACATGAGCCTTACCACGAGCTTCACTCTTCCATGTGAAAGTTCGATGAGCGAAATGAATCGATATTTTTAATTTTTGGAATAGGTGTGGCCATAATACGCAAGCTTGTTCTCCTTGGGTAATAGAATTAGTCGAAACAAACGCACAAATGGTGTTCGTTCCTGAAATGTATTTGGCCCCTTTGACGTACCAGCAACAAACATAATCCAAAGTACCTCCATTTTTTA
>JAUMAI010000330.1:0-3737 GCA_032116775.1 Pirellula sp.
ATGTTTGTGAACTGCTTGACTACAGCTTGATTCTAAAAGTATCGTGATCACCGGATGATTGGCTATTTTTCAAATCGATGCCCTGCCGATACAAGCTGTCCAATCTCCGCTTGGATCTCAGCTGACCGAATGCCGTGGCTTGCTCGTTTTATACCGAGCAACTGCGGCATGTTTGCTCTGTTTTGTATTTGCGTCGTCGTAGCGTCATCACAGCGAGCCTATGCATATCAAGCTACCTCAGCAACTCAACCATCCTCGGATAACTCTTCGCTCACTCTGACCAACACAGGAGTCAGCAATAGCCCAGAGTTTTCGGTGAAGATCGGTTTGGGGGGGCGATGGAAATTAGGTAACTCCACACGCCTACAAGTTACAGCCACTTCGCAAGTGGACTCTGTTGGCCGCTGTGCTCTACAAGTGGTCGATGGAGATGGTGTACCGGTTCTGTACATGCACCCTCGTCCTATTGTACTAAAAGCCTCAGAACCAGCTCTCTTTGAACTTCTGTTCCGTGCCGGTCGCTCCGATGCAGAAGCAAAGCTACTCTGGTGGAATGAGACGGATACAGCCACTCGGAATGCACCGTCGGAATACAAATTTTTCCCTGCTGACTTAGCGCAACCATTCCCATCACAACAACCTTGGATTGTCGAAGTAGGTGACCTCAACTTGGGTGTTGAGAGTCTTTATGAATTGCGAGAGCAACTGCCACCGTATTCGACAAGCAAAATTTCCAAGGCCGAAGAGTTACCCGATGAGACCGCAGCCTATTCGGGTGTTGATGTTGTTGCCATCTCGACGGCGGACATGCAGCTCTTAAATGAAATAACCATGACCAAGAGAAATGCGTTGCTAGGGTTCGTGCGCGATGGCGGCCGCGTCTTGATCAGTCTCGGAAAGAATGCTGTGGAAGCAGCCAAACTCGATTGGGTTCGCGAATTACTACCGGGACCTGTCCTGGGCGTCGCCAACAATATCAATGCCTCTGCGATTGAACAGTTACTCGGCAACAAAGCCAGTACACGTCTCGATAACTTAACAATGCCCTTTCTGCAGTTGCAGCAAGGCACAAGCGATCTCACCATCACAACCCCGAACCGCCAACGCATCTATGTCATAACGAGAAATAGCTATGGCTTAGGGCGAGTCTCAACTTTTACAGCTGACATCAATGAACCTCCCTTGGCTAAATGGGAAGATCGACCTGCCTTGATACAACGTGTCTTGCAAGGTGAGTGGGTCGCTCAAGATGAGATAACGACCAAAACAACGGGAGCAACCAGTTCTTATCTAGGCTACAACGACCTCACGGGACAATTGCGAGCTACCCTGGATACATTCCCAGAAGTGAGAATGATCTCGTTCAGTTTTCTGGCTGTTTTGCTCATTGCTTTCCTGCTGTTGATTGGACCAGCCGAATATTATTTTTGGATACGTGGGCTGCAACGTTCCGGGTGGACTTGGCCCACACTGATGTTGGTTGTGTCGCTCTGCAGCTTGGGAATCGTCGCTCTCTACCATAGCTGGCGGCCCGCATTACCCCTGGTCAAGGGCGTTGAAATGGTCGACATAGATAATACGACCGGGTATCAGCGCGGAAGGCTCTGGTATCACACCTACAGCTCCTCGCCAACTCAAATCGATATCACCAGCGCCATAACGCCCCTGGGCAATGCTCAGCTCGAACGTACCTACGCCGATTGGCAGCCATTGCCGGGGAAGGGGATGGGAGGACTTGAATCGGGGATTCGAAACATCGAATCACTCCCTCCTTATCAAGCCGATGCGCCTCCCATTGTTGGCGATAAATCAACCGCTATGGCAGCGTCTGGTATGCATGCGGTACCGTTTGCCGCTGGTGCTACGAAGAGTCTACGACTTGATTGGTCCGCGCAAGGTAAACCCTTCGATATCGGTAACCTCTCCGAAATCCCTGGCTCAGTTCTTTTGCAAGGTGAAGTGCGTAACCCCTTGGACGTCGAGTTACTAGATTCTGTTTTGCTTTATCGCAATCTGGTCTACACCTTACCAGCGAATTTCAAACCTGGAGCAAGCGAGAAACTTTCTATCCTTTCTACACCCAATGACCTAGAACGCAGACTGACTCGACGTGTAGCGATCGACGGGAAAGACATAACCAAACCGTGGGATCCAGGAGAAAGAGACGAGCTACCTCAGTTGATGGAAATGCTCTTCTTCTACAAAGCGGCTGGTGGAGAAAAATATACAGGGCTGCAACATCGGTTTCAGCCCTCCCTGGACTTAAGCGATGCACTTAACTTAGACCGTGCGATTTTACTAGGAAGACTAGGTAAACATATCACTGAATTGGAGGTCTCTACGCCTCAAGGCAAATCAGCCTACCGCCCAGAGGGTAACAGCTATGTTCGCTGGTTGATTCCCATCACACGTGGAAATTGACATTTAAGCGACGGAACTTTGCAAGAGATAATGCAACTATAGATGCAACTCACACATTCACCACTATTCACTCCATACATCTAATCTTAAGAGCGAGCCTGACAGTGATCCGAACCGTGAATCTGACGAAAAAGTATGGCGACATGTACGCGATTCGCGGCATCAATTTGGACTTAAAAAAAGGGGATCTGTTTGGCTTCATCGGTCCTAACGGCGCTGGCAAAACAACGACGATGCGTATCGTGGCGACATTGCTCACACCAACTTATGGAGAGGCTTACGTCTGCGATTACTCGATTTACACTAACCCCAAAGAAATTCGGCGATTGGTTGGGTTTATGCCCGACTTTTTCGGTGTGTACGATGACATGACCGTTATCGAATACTTGGAATTCTTTGCTGCTGCATACAAAATCAACGGACCAGCACGCCGCAAACGATGCGATGAGATGTTGGAAATTGTAGACCTCGATTTCAAACGTGACGCTTTCGCAAACACTCTCAGTCGCGGACAAACACAACGCCTAGGTTTAGCGCGGGTATTGCTGCATGATCCGCAGGTTTTATTGCTTGACGAGCCCCTATCGGGTCTCGATCCGCGGGCCCGCATCGAAATGCGAGCGATGCTACGCAAGCTTGGTGCCCTAGGCAAAACCATCGTGGTATCAAGTCACATCCTGCCCGAGTTAGCCGATGTATGCAACAAGGTGGGTATCATCGATCGAGGCGAAATGCAGGAATGCGCAACGGTCGAAGAAGTACTACGCAAAGTTCGACCACGCATTACCTTGCTGATCGAACCCAGCGAGGCTAATCAACTAGAGACCTTCGCAAAAATTTTAGAGCAACATAAATTAGTAGACAAAATTGATATTCAGCCGCCACGTCTACGAGTGACCCTGCATGAAGGAGCCAGCGATTACAGCGAATTAGCTGTAACCATGATCGAAGCTAAACTTCGATTCAAACATTTCGCTGAAGAGGAAATCAACCTCGAATCAGCCTTTATGGCGTTGACTCGTGGCGTCGGTGCAAAGATTTAGTTTTATTAGTTAGGAATAATAGGTTATGAATTCGAACGCGCATTGGATTGCGGATCGTTGTTCTTCGTTTGACAGCAGTGGTATTCGCAAAGTGTTCGAACTTGCTGCCAAAATGAAGAACCCGATCAATCTCTCGATCGGGCAACCAGATTTCGATGTGCCAGAACCAGTCAAAAAAGCATGTATCGAAGCGATTGAATCCGGCAAAAACGCCTACTCGTTAACACAAGGTATTACACCTTTAAGAGAGAAATTGCAGCAGCGTGTCAATCA
>JAUMAI010000331.1:0-6087 GCA_032116775.1 Pirellula sp.
GAGGAGTTGGCTTATCTGTTGGAACGGGAAGCCAACCTTGGAAAAGCCTACGCCGGCGTGCTGGTTGATCGTTCGCAGGCGGGTGTCGAACATTCGCTTCGCTGGGATGTCTTGTCCGTACACATCCCTCGCGGGAAGCAGCACGCCAAGCTTAGCGTGCTGGCCTGGGAGAATTGCGTACGTGTCATCGTGAGTTCCGCGAATCTGACCGAACAGGGATATCGCAGCAATCAGGAGGTGACGATCGCCATCGACGGCAATTTGGATGGTGCCGATCCGAGAATCGTCACCGATGCCGTTGACTTCCTTGAATCGTTAATCGATTTCGTTCCCAGTGGTCAAGGCGAGAGCCCACAGAAGAAGCGTGCGAGAGCATTTCTAGACCAAGTGAGGTTGCTGATTCAGGATTGGCCAAAAGCCACTGGCGATCCTTCAGTACGACAATCACTGGTTGCAACCTTGCCGCGAAACACCCTTCGATCCGCGGAAGCCCGGAGTTCTCTCTCCGAGGCATTGAAAGCATGTTCCAAACATGGAGTTCCAGAGGAGATATGGGTTGCTTCTCCGTTCTTCGATGTCGGTGACGGGGAAGACGTGACGACGGCCGCGCTTTGCAAGGCATTTGCACGAGGAAGACCACGATCGCTCTATTTCGCAGTACCTTCCTTGGACCGCGTGGGAACGGAAGCTCCGCGACTGGCGGCTCCGAAGAGCTTGTTAGTTACGAGTAAAAAGTACGCCGACCAAGTCGAATTCGAAATACTTCCGCAAACCGATGCAGGGGGTAATGAGCGTCCATGGCACGCAAAGATGTTGGCCTTGCGTCGATCCGACGATGAGGGAGGTTACGCTGCTTTGATGATCGGATCCTCGAATTTCACGAAAGCAGGTATGGGGATCGCCGGCGTTGCGAACGCGGAACTGAATCTGCTGACGATTGCTAAGCTCGGTGGGCAATCCAAAGCCTCCAAGCAGTTGGATCAAGTGTGGCCGGAAATGGAGTCCGTCAAAAATCTGAGCGAAGACTTGTTCCAAGGTCCAGCACAAGAGCTTGAGGAGGAAGAGCGAAGTGAATTTGCTTGCGTTCCGTTGTCCTTCGTTTCAGCGACTTTTCGTGCGGGCTCCAACCCTAATCTGACCATCGATCTCGATTCAACAAATCTACCCACGGACTGGTTGTGTCAGTCGCTACCTCAGGCACATTGGTTCACTCTTACAGCGGCCGAGTGGATCGCATCGGGGAGCAAAACGCGAGTTGAAGTCGAATGGCCGCATCCTACGCCTCCCTCTCGTTTGCTGGTGCGTTGGCTTAGCAACGATAACGCTTGGAGTGAAGGATTCTTGCCCATCAACGTCGAGTGCCCGGAAGATCTACCGGCACCTACCGAGATTCAGAGCATGTCGGCCGATGACCTGCTGAGGATCCTCGCTGCCTCCGATCCTGGGGCTGCCTTGCGAGTTTGGACCAAGACCTTACATCGAAGTGAAGACGGATTTGACGAAGACTTGGACTCGGCTGAACCGGCAGATCTTGACCCGCTGAGGGCATATTCCTTGGCCAACACATTTCTGCACCGAATTAGGAACCGGGCACGCATTTTTTCGAGATTGAGGCAGAACCTGGAGCGTCCAGCTCGCACCAAGCAAGCGTTGCTATGGCGACTGGAAGGGTTTATTGGGGTCAAGACACTGGCTGAGCGATTGTGCGCCGAAGCCATGACGAGCACGACCAATACCGAGGAGGCCCTTTTGTCGCTGATCGACTTCCTCATTCTGCTTGGCGAAGTGAATTACTCGCATGAAGTCGGTACGGTAACGCGTGAACAATTCGATGACATTTACCTGCCGTTCCTCAGCAATTTAGTTCGATTTCTGGACCAAAGCGTACAAGCCGATCGTGCGAGGTTTGGAAAAGACCTGCTCGCGTTTTGGGAGAGGACGATCAAGCAATGTCAGCCGTAGATACTTTCCAAATCGTGGACAGCTTGGTGCTAGGCTCAAAGCACAATGAGCATGTTCCCATCGGAGACCAAGATCGCCAAAAGCGCGAGACAATTGAGATACTGAAGCGCCTGAGGTTGCAGCCTGGTGTCGTATTGGCGGATGAAGTGGGGATGGGAAAGACCTTTGTAGCCTTGGCCGTAGCCTATTGCGTTGGATTGCAGAGTAAGCGTGGACCTGTTGTGGTGATGGCACCGCCCAACTTGATCGACAAGTGGGCCAATGACCTCAAGACGTTTTGTGAGCTCTATGTCTCGGGGCACAACCCGATCGATCGAAACCAGGCGACTCCGAAAGAGCTTCGTGCCAGCGAAGCGTTTCGATACGGCATAGCGAGAAGCAGCGTTGATTTTTTGAAGTTGTTGGATGATCCGGCGCGTGTCCGATGCCATATCGTCTTTCTTGCACAAGGTTCGATGGCAAGGCGTCAGTCTGACAAATGGGTTCGACTGGCACTGGTGCGTGAGGCTTTTCGGAGGCATGCGCGGGGCAGATCCGCCTTGGTCCAGGTTCGCAAGGTCGCTCACCGATTCATGGCGGAGTTGTTGCAAGCACTCGGAGAGCAATCCGCAAGTGGCTGGAAGGAGCATCTCTGGGACGATCTCTTGCACAAAGACCCAAGAGAATGGAAGGATATTTACAACGCCGAGGTCGGCAATCAGAAGCGTCAGCTCGCCGATGATCCGGTGCCAGAAGCAGTTCTCAAGGCGTTAGAGAAGGGCAAGCTCGACTTGCGACCGCTTGCCGAAGCACTAGAGCAAATGCCGCTGCGGAAAAGTGATAACCTTTCAGATCGGCTCACGAAAGTTCGGCATGAATTGAAGAAGATGGAAGATATTGCGTGGCGAGAGCTTCTGGCTAAAGCCTCATGGCGTTCGCCATTGCTGATCATGGACGAAGCACACCATCTGAAGAATCCATCGACCAACCTGGCTCGACAGCTTCAATCCCCTGAGTCAGATCAGGATTTGCGTGCGGGCGAGGGGGCGCTCTCCCGCGCGTTTGATCGGATGTTGTTCCTTACAGCAACACCATTCCAGCTTGGACATCAGGAACTCATTCGGGTTCTGCGGAGGTTTGGGGACATTCACTTGGACAAGCACTCCGAGTGCATGGAGCCAAGCGTTTTGGATCAAAAACTTGATCAACTAGAAAAAGCACTGACCGAGAGTCAAAGAGCAGCTATCCATCTACAGAAAGGGTGGCAGCGTTTAGGGCCAGCGGATCTACCAGCGGATGTGGATCCAACGCAGTGGTGGGAGGCGATTCAAGAAAAGGACCTGCCGTCACTGACTCCCCGCCAACGGTCGTTGCGTGAGTCTTTTGAGAAGTGCCTACAGACTCGGAGTATTGCCCAAGAGCAACTACGCCCTTGGCTAATTCGTTTCAACAAAACCGACAATTGGGCCGATTTGCCGGTGAAACGCAGGATTCGACTTTGTGGCACCGCAATCTACAACGATCAACCCTGCGAAGATGGATTGGTAGTACCGCCAGACCAACTATTGCCTTTTTTCCTCGCAGCACGAAGCGCGGCTGCACCTGGTAAGGAACTCTTGGGTGAAGCACTATGCTCATCGTACGAAGCGTTTCGCCACACTCGACAGCACAACGATCATGGCCGGGATGAAGTCGAACCGCAAAACTCGTTATCGCATGTATCCGACAGCACGCATTCGGACTGGTACCTCCAGGAGTTCGATCGTGCGTTAGAGTCTGTCTCGGGGGCGGTTCATCCGAAGATCGCCGCGACGGTGAAACGAGTTGTGGATCTATGGGAACAGGGCGAGAAGGTGCTTGTTTTTGCATTCTATCGTCAGACCTGTAGAGCTTTGAGACTGCACATCAGCAATGAAGTAGAGAAACGAAGCTATGCGCTAGCCCGACGTCGGCTGGCGGACGCCGGATCAACCGGTGTAACCGATGACGCGATCGACGAGCTCGTGGCCAAAGTCCAGCGGAGCTACTTCGACGACGTGAAGACAAGCGGCCGGCAAGCATTGGATGAGGAATTGTCCCGGTTAGTTAATGCTAAACTTGCAGAGAATCGTAGCGAGGCGATTCCGGCCTTAATCAGCGAAAACCTTGTCGACATCATGCGTCGTTTCTTGCGAGTGTGGACCACTTTAGTGAGAGCGTTTCCAGTAAATCAGCATGAAGGCATTTCACCTGAGCGAGCAGTACAACTGATGCTTGATCATGTGGATGGCTCGCAGGTCTCATGGCGTGAGAAGTTCGGAAACTTTATCGACTTCTTTGTCCATCGGTGTTCGAGTGCAGAGAGGGAAGGATTTCTTGATGCGACAAGCCGCACAACAACCGGTGCAATCTACGTCAAAATCGATGGGCTTTCAGCAACCAGTTCATCTGATGAGAGGGATGACCTTACCAAGACGCTCGCCAATGTCCAAGAGGCGACCGGCCAGACGGATCGCGACCAGCGTACACGTCTCATGCGAGCGTTCAACACGCCGTTTTTTCCAGACATACTGGTTTGCAGCGAAGTGATGGGAGAAGGAGTCGACTTGCATCGTTACTGCCGATATGTGATTCATCATGATTTAGCCTGGAACCCCAGCCAGATTGAACAGCGAACCGGTCGCGTCGATCGCCTTGGCTGTAAGGCGGAGAATCGCCATTCGATTCATGTCTACTTGCCTTATGTTGCTGGTGCATCCGACGAGCGACAGTTCCGAGTGATGCGAGACCGAGAACAGTGGTTCCGAATCGTGATGGGTCAAGACGAAGTGACTAAACTGATTCCCAACGATGACGCTGGCTGTCGACCAAACCTTCCGCAGCAGTTCGTGGATCAACTGAGTTTTAACCTGGAGATTTAGTGCCTTCGCGGGCCGCGCCGAAATCACCAACCATCCTGGAGACGCTGATGAATGCTGAAATCGTATCGAGTGCCGACGATGCTTACATGAAATCGACCTTCTACGTGCAACTCGTAAAGCACGTATTCATCTCTGAAGGCTCCGATTGCAACCACTCGCGCATCGGTCGCAGGTCTCTTTGGACTCGACGAACGAGCGAGTCCCAGCAATATCAGCTAACCAGAAAGAGATGAGTGTGAGTCAGAGGTGTGAGTGTTGCGGCCTAAAGGTTGACTTGTCTGCTCGAATTCGAATTTACCGTCATCATCGTTTATAGAAGAAATGGTAGTTACTAATGGCTCTATTCAAACTCAAAGGGATAGGTTCAGATCCACACGTCGCGGAACTGGAACTTGCGAAACCTGCGAAGCTAGCGCTCGAAAAACATCTTGAAAATTGGCTCGAAAAGAACCCCTGGGCACTTGCGGAGGAACCACTGCTAATCATCGGCCGCCAGACCTCTGCAAACGTTGATTCTGGAACGGTTTTTCCCGATTTGCTTGCGCTCGACAGCGAAGGCAATTTAGTGATCATCGAGCTCAAGAAGGCACAAGCTCCGCGCGAAGTTGTGGCCCAAATTCTTGAGTACGCTGCGTGGGCCAATGAGCTTTCGGAAGATGACATCATTGCGATTGCGGCCAACTACATGGGCTTTGCCTCAGATCAAGCTGAGCTTCTTCTTCACAGTAGATTCCTTGAGACATTCGAAACTGAGGTACGTCCAAAGCTCAAGTCTCGCATGCGTCTTTTCATTGCGGCGGAGTCGATTCCACCGAGCGTCTCAAGAGTTAGCAGGTTTCTTCGGATTCAGCACAGTATTGACATAAGTTGCATTGCGTTTTCCGTCTTCGAGACCGGAAGTAATGAGGTACTGGTCACAACCGACACATTGGTTGGCCATGAGGAGACCAACAGCCTTAAGACCTCCTCGTCAAAATGGTCTCGTGACAAGCCGGTCAGGCAAGTCGTGTGGGAGGCAGTGCAAGAGTTTTCCGCCAATGCCCCTTGTCGGACATTCGCACCAAAAGATATCGCGGAAGTCATTCTAAAACGATATCCGAACTTCAACCGCTCGACTATAAATTGCCAGATCACTTCGGACTGTGTTAACCATCCATCACGGGGCCATTACCCAGGTGGTGAGGATCGGTACTGGAGAATCGCAAAAGGGTCATTTCGACTTGTTCAGCCAACAGACAATTTCGAT
>JAUMAI010000332.1:0-474 GCA_032116775.1 Pirellula sp.
GAAGAGGGCTAGGTCGAAGCAGAAAATTTCGACCTTGGATATGCCGCCGCCACGATCCCCCTCAATTGAAATGTGGAACTCAGGACCGTTGCCCGTGGCTTCGACAACGTAACGTCCTGTGCGGTCGTCATACAGACGTGAGATGGCATTCGCAATGATGACGATGTCCTGGTTATACACACCAGCTCGTAGCCGATGGTCATCTTGCAAACGTCGCTGAATGTTCGCACGATCAATTTCTAGCTTGGTAGTTTCGCCGTCCAGCACCTCGGCTGCCTTGAAACGCTCGCTGAGCGCTGCGGCGTTTGCTTCCGCTACCGCAAGATCGCGCTGCAGGTCAAGGAAATCGTCCAAGGCACCCCGGCCTTCCAGGCTCTTAAGGATGTCGCTTCGCTCTGCGTCGAAGCGTGCTGCGCTTTCCTGCCGCTCGGCAAGTTGCGCTTTCACTAAGGCAATCTCGTTCTCCAGGTGTAT
>JAUMAI010000332.1:484-1638 GCA_032116775.1 Pirellula sp.
GTCAAACCGGCGTAGGGCAATACCAGGCAGCTCGATCCCAACCGCCTCATACAGCTGTTGTATGTCAGACCGTTGCGGCGGCATCTCGGACCGAAGCGCCGCTTCAAGATGTTCTAGGTTTTCCTCAAGCGAGATGTTGTATCGAGCTATCGACTGCATTTCCGCTTTTGCTTGTGCAGCTCGCCGAGAAAGCTCCTTATAGCTATCGTGAACTTGAAACGCTGCGAGTTGTTCCTTTAGCTTGTCGGCCTTGAGCTGCGCGATGGCTACCTGCGGCCGCAGCTCCGCCACAGTGCCAACGACCTGTCCAAGCGCGCCATCCTTTACCGCCTTACGGAGCTCTTCGAGAGTCTTTTCACGCACACGGACCTTGTTCAGGTCGAAGGGAATTTGCCAATCTAGCCCGAAGAGGTAAGAGAGATTTACCTGCCAGTCCCATCGGCGTTGCTTCTCCGCCTGCCGCTCTGCCGAAACGAAGCCGCCTGATCCCCATCGTCGGGCGAAGTACGAGAACATCGACCGGAACGTCGGTGTGTAGGACTCCTCAAATGCCGTACCCCGGTCATCAGGAGGCAGCCCGAACATGCGATGGCCCAAGAACACGCGCCAATTGACATTCGACACGAAGAAGCGGCCACTGGGCTTATCTAACTTCTTCGGTAGGTCCTGTCGGTCCTCACCCCCAGACAGCAGAAATACCTTGCTGGGATCGACGCCACCGCGCTCAACAGTGAACAGTTCACCCCCGATTCGAAATCGACCCTTGAACGTGTACTTTATTAGGTCCTTGTCGCGCAGCAGCGAATCCTTGTCGCAATCAGCGCCAAGCAGAAAATGGATGATTTCTACCAGACTCGTCTTGCCAGCACTGTTTCGCGTCTTTTTGTCCGTGGACGTCTGGCACTTGTCCGACAGCAGAACGTTAAGGCCCTCGTGAAACTTGATCGTCTTAAAGGATGGCAGCGAGCTCTCGATGCTGAGGATCATTGCGATACCTTCCGTCGAAGGATGCCGTCGCTGTGGTCAACGGCTGAGATGGCGTACAGGAGGTTCAAGGCCAGCACAAACCAATCCAACGAGAGTGGCGCTACACCAGGATTCCTGCCTCCTCGGGCTTCACGAACGGCTTCACATAGCTCCGACACCGACCGTGG
>JAUMAI010000332.1:1648-6022 GCA_032116775.1 Pirellula sp.
CCAAGTATCTCGGCGCCTATCCCGAGCAAGGCGCGGTCCGGGGGCAAATGCTTCGTCGGTAGGATCATGGTTGGCTCGCTACCGGTTCGCGCTCGAAGATGTCGCAGCTTTCGAAGAAGTGTGTCAACAAAGCTTGAGCTGCTACCTGATTCTGTGGCGGCACAGGCCCCAGGCCTGTGACCAGTTCCAGAAGCGCAGTCATGATGTTACCGGGCATCAGGTTCTGTGCCTTCAACGACTGGTATCTCTGAATAAACAATGTGCCGACTTGGTCCCCCTTCAGAGGGTCCGGGTGCCGAGCGAAGTACGACTCAACGATGGGCGCGTTGGCCCAACCGCTACGGACAAACATCTGCCAATGCATGGGTAGCCCGTTGTGAGTGAGCTTGCTAACCGGCACAAGGGCCAGATCCACGGAATCGGGTGGAGGCGCGGGCGATAGGGCCAAGTCGTCAACCAGCTTTCGAAGGACTGCGACGTCAAGGGTCTTTGCCTCGATTGGCGTAGCGGAAGGGCCGAGCAACGAGGCAATTCGTTCACCGCTCAGTCCCAAAACTCGTTCCTCAATGCCTTCTTTGCCGATAAGGCCAATCTTGATGCTCGGATTTGCAAACCTCAGCGCTTCGAGCGTCTCGATCGCCTCGACAGGAACGCCTTCGACAAGGTTGAGCACCATGTGCCACTCTTTCATGATCCCACCGAGCTTTGTCTTGGCGGTTGTGAAGTCCTCCTTCATCTTCTTGATCAGCGTTGCAACCTTATTGGTTTCACCGTTCAAGGCACCGTAGCACTGGAAGAGCTGGCCATTCGACTGCAGGTAGCCATCGCAGCCTTTGTCACCCAGCTTCCCGTACGCCCTTACGCGGACAAAATCACTCCCGTGAATGTGGCCCATGACGACGGAGAAGAACTCTTGAAATGAGTCCCCATGGGATTGGCGCAGCCGTAGTTCCAAAGCGATACGCCACCAGTTGCGCTGCTCGCTTGAAATTTCATTGCATGGTTGCATGTGGACATAGCCCTCCCCAAGGTCGTGCACCTCGACACCTTCTCACGAAGGTCCCTTTATAGTGCCTTTGTGAGTTGTGAATCCATTTTACCAGTCAACTGGTCTGCGCCGGCAACCAGAACGCCATCGTTCCCTCAAAGCGCAAATGATGCGATGCAACGTTCTATCGGTTGGCAGACTGTTTGCACTTTGGGGTAGCACATTCCGAATGTGCGCTTTAGGCTGCGAGTAGTCCTCAGCAGACGATTGGTGAACGTCTTTAGGAGCGGCATAGCACCACTTGGTCGTTCAACGACCAAGATACTCACCGAAAATCCCACGTAGCTGCTTGTTTAGGTTATTCTCGTTTACGAACTTCTGTACGGGACGTTGGAAGGACGAGACCACTTCGTAACGAATCTGACCTCTAGCCTTGTCCTCTTCAAGGACACCAGCCGCCAAGAGCTTGGCGATGAACTCCTCGGTAATGCCCGACTAGGCGAACTTGTAGGTTTCGCTAGGCGACTTGGCGACAAAGCTGCCCCCCACGAAGAAATAGCGGAAGAATTTCTTGATCTCTTCTATCGTCAGCAACGAGTCACCACTCAAGCCGTTTCCGCCAAGCGATGTGACCATCTCGCCTAGATCGCAGCTGGCAAGATCAAAGATTTCGAGGTTCATCGTCGGCGACCGGTTGTCATCGTGAATTGCAATGAGCGACGTGTAGTAGAACTTCGTGTTGCTAAAACGGCATTTGATGAAAGAGTCGTAACCGAGGAACCTACAGTTCCAGAACTCTCTGTCGACAAACTGAAGCATCGGGAAGTCGCCCGAGATAAACAGCCCCTTGGTCAAGGTCCGCCCCCCTACGATTTCATCGCCAACGATAGAGAAAATGGCGGCGCTGAAACCGTTGCGATTGAGCCCCTTGCCAGCCGTTGCTGCGAAGAGCTGCAGAATGCTGCTGCAGGCAGATTTGGCCGACTCGGCCACATCCGGCTCCGTCTTGTCGCTCAGCGCAATGGCCTTGAATGTGGCGTAGATGCTGGTGAGGAGTTCTTGCACCTCCTGCTTGTGCTTGGCTGCATAGAAGCGACTGAGGTCCTCAAACACCGCGCCCTGGCCTGTGGCCAATCGGGCGAAGTGCTTAATGAAGTTCGGAGACGCTGTGCTACGTCGCTCTAGCTTTTCAATGAGCCAAAGTGCCAAGAAATAGGATTGGAGAAAGTCGTAGCGGTACTTGACGACATCGTCTGAAATCTGGAGCAAGGGATTCTTGCAGAATATCTCGGTAACCGAAGAATTGGTCGCTGACGCATCCAAGTATGTATCCACGACCTCGGTGAACTGGTTGACTTTGGCTGTGCCAAAGTGAGTACTGGAGAAATCTTTCAACACATCGACTAAGTCAGAAACCGACGGCTTCCAGACCTGTCGTTCACGTTCGCGATCGATGATAGCGAAGACGAGCAGATCCACTGCGCGAACGTTGTGGGGGTAGCCTGCCTCGGCCATCCGTTCCCCAACTGCGCCCTCGACTTTAAGTCGCATGTCATTGGCACCGACCTCTTCCTCCAACTCACACAGAACATCGACAAAAAACGGGAGTACCGTGTCATCATATGTTGCAGTAGACACTGCTTTGAGTGTCTCCTGTACTCGCTTGACGATGTCACGCCGCTCATCTGGGGACCTCTTGACGAAGCGCTTTCGGACATACTGCTCGACCTCATTTGAAGTGAATCCCTTGAGGTTGTAGATCGGCACTCCGTGCTTGCGTAGCGACGACACCGTCGTACCGACCGTGTCCTCTCGTCCGGCTAGGAATACACGCGTCTGACCAAGCTCTGCGTTAAGTGCCTTGATGGATTCAACGAAGGGGAGCAGCTCAAAGCTGGACGACATCATGCTGAGCAACTCATCGATACCATCGATGAGGATCAGCAAACTTCCGCTGATCAGCAGCAAATCGAACACGCTCTTGCTCGCTGGAATACGCAACGGCAGCGCACCTGCCGTTGCTAACGCCATAGCGTGTAGCTCGCACAGTTCAAATAGAGATGAAACATGCGATCGACGAAGCTGATCCTTAGACAACTTCTTGAGAGCGTCAGCTTCGATGAGCATCACCCGAGAGTGCCCAGACTCGTTGATAGCCGCGCAAAGGCTGCGCAGTAGGGTCGTCTTCCCCGCGCCACCTGAGGCAACCAGTAGTGAAAGTGGTGGGCTGTTTTCGCTTGAGACACTCCCTTTGAGGTGCGCCAGCGCAGGCCCGATTTTCTCCATATCGTTTCTATCGACGCGGTACAGCGTCTGATCGATGAAGAATGGCTCCGTGAATGTTTTCGAAAACTGCAGAGAGTCCGAATCAACGCAGTACTTAGCAAGGTAGTCTTTGAACGTCAACTCGGTTACGCGGACGTCATGACCTTCTTCTGCAAGAAGCTCGGCGATGTAGTCTGCTTTCCCCGGTGATGGACGCAAGACTGTCAGTTCGCGAAAACCCTGCAACTCCTTCGGGATGTCGCGAATCTTAGATAGGAAGTCTTCGATGATCTGACGGATGGTAACGTTTTGCATCAACACCAATAGAAGCTGCGGATGAGGCGTTTCAACGCGCCAGAGCTCGTACTTGATACGACGCTGCCCCGAGAAATCATGACCCACCCAAAGCGGTGCGCGCCTCTTGTAGCAACCGGCAAGCAGATCGTCGGTTCTCGTAAAGGAATAGCTAGCGCCATCGTCCGCCGTACTTTCCTCAGACTGGGCCTTGCCAGCTGACCCTTGCTCGGTGGTGTGGCCGACGATCCCCTCAAGTTCTCTTTTGAGATCTCTCAATGCTTCACTGTATTTATTATTAGAGCTGAAGTCGAAGTACAACGAAGCTTTCAGGTAATGAGGCATCTCCGCATGTGCTTCGCGCTTTATAGCCAGGATGGGCGTTCGAGACTTCGTATTGACTTCAGAGAAGTGACGCTCCGCAGCCATCAGCACGGCATCGCTCTCATAGATACCGGCCTCCATGTACTGGTTGCGGTCGACGCGATGATCCATGCCGCGTTGGTCGTACTCGACGTCCAAATCCTCGACCTGTTCTTGCAAGTCGTCTGCAAATTGCTGCACCCACTGCTTGTGATCGTCAGAATCCCAGCTGTAAGAAATAAAGACTCGCACATGTTCTCCCGCACAAACTCTGTTTCCTCGAAGAATACCTTAGTCTTTTGGGACATTGATGAGTTCGGAGCGTCGATAGCACCATTAGCAGCGATTAGCAATTTATGAAGATTGTCACTTGGGCAATGGCCGTAATCGCTACGGAACAAACATTCACTACGATCGGCCTCACCGCAACCACAAAAGACAAACGCCCAGACCATCCGGGCGTT